>NZ_JALKIF010000003.1 GCF_023227715.1 Methanobacterium alcaliphilum | reverse complement strand
CATACGAGATTAGCTGCAGTCTCGTGGGCTCGGAGATGTGTATAAGAGACAGTTTGTGGGCTAAGTGGATATAATTTTTCAAGATAAACCAATACAAAAGTTAAGTTAGTATTTTCAAAAAAATTAATTTTGCTGTGTTAAAAGATAAAATAACCAATCTTTTGGCTTATTTTGATTATATAAATAAACTTAGAATAATATACGATGATTTAAGAAAATTCTACTTAAACAGAAACCATGTTATTAAATATGAAAAAACGTCAAATAAAATTTTAATTTAGTAAATAAAATTCCATTATTTATAAAAAATTAAAGAATCAAAATTAAAGAATCAATATAACAACAATGATTATGCTTTCAGGGATTAAATAGTTGAAACGTGGAGGGGAATAAATGGAAAAAACCAGATTATTCTTAGAAAAAATGGGAATTAAAGGAAATTATGGGCTCATTGAGTCTCAAAAGAGATTTGATGATGGTGCGCAGTACCGTTTTGAAGTTCCAGGCATTCAAAAACCGGGAGCCCTTCATTCATTAATTGATGCTATGGATGAATTTGAAGTTAATGTGCACAGAGTAACTCAAACTAAAGGAATAATGTTGCTAACTGATAGTGAAATCGAAGATATGAATCAAATGGCCATTGATGCTCAAATGGAACTTTTTTTAAGTGTAGGTCCTCGTGCTACATATGATACCAGCGCATCTGCCCAAACAAAGGAAGGAGCAAGAATTGGATATCGTCTCAGGGGATATGATAATTTAATTTATGCCATTGAAGATGTTAAAAGAGCAGTTAATCTGGGTGTAAGGGGTATTGTGATATATGACGAAGGCCTCCTCTGGGTCTTAAATAAAATGAGGCTTGAAGGAGAACTACCTGAAAATGTTCATTTTAAAATTTCTGCACATACTGGCCATGGTAATCCTGCATCTGCTCAACTCTTAGAACAATTAGGAGCTAATTCATTTAATCCCGTACGGGATTTGCAAATAAATATGATTTCAGCAATAAGACAATCCCTGGATATTTCCATTGATCTCCACACTGAAAATCCTAAATCTTCTGGAGGTTTCATTCGACATTACGAAGCTCCAGATATTATTAAAGTAGCTGCCCCAGTTTATCTTAAAACAGGCGGCGCGGTTGCAGGGCATCATGGGTGGGACACTACTGAGGTTCAGGCCGGTGAAAGGATTAAACAGGTTTATTTAGTCCAATCTATGATTAATCGTTATTATCCCGATGCTAAGATTTCAAAGAGATAATTAGAGACATGATTTATTTGAGAAAATAACTCCCCATAAAAATAATAAATTGTAATGTTTAAAAATCTTAAAAACTCAAATATTCCTCTAATCATTATTCTTAGGTTTTATTATCATAATTTTAGGATATTTCTTTATAATATTCACCATAATTTTATTTAAACTACTATATTTTCTTATATTTATAATGTATTCAACTTAGTTAAAATAATTAATAAATAGATATTTATTAGATGGTTTGATATTATGATTTGTTATGCTAAATTGTTAATTTTGAATGCAATAGTGGTTACTATTATTAAATGTCATTTTAATGATTTATAAACATTTTAACGATATTTGGAGAATTATTATGGATATTATTAATTTAGTACAGGAGGCTGTCATCGAGGCCAGCACAACATATCGGTCTGACCAGATAGACGCATATGAAACTGCATTGAAAAAAGAAGTAAATGAGAACTCGGCATGGATACTTAATCTTCTTTTAAAAAATGCTAAAATTGCCAGAAAAGAAAAAAGACCCCTCTGTGATGATACTGGTATTCCTCATATAATTATAGAAATAGGGAATGATACATCCATACCGCCTGGATTTTTTGAAAATATTGAAGAAGGAATAAAATCCGGGCTTCAAAATCTTCCGGCACGGCCAATGGCAGTTAAAGGTGATGATATTTGTCGCATTGAACAAAGTCAAGGTTTATATGAGGACCCTGGAAATCTCATTGCACCGTCATTTATATTAGATAAGCACGAGGGGTGCGGGATAAAAATCCATGTATTGATGTTAGGTGGTGGGCCAGAGATAAGGGCAAGTACTTATAGATTTTTCCATAAGCGGGATAATCGAAAAGTATTTAATGAAGTGATAACATGGATGAAATCAGAGGTCCCAATGTTGGGGTGCACTCCATGTATTCCTGCAATAGGCATTGGTAGAACTCATTTTGAAGCTACATCATTAATGTTAAAAGCAATGGCCTATGGAAATTTAAATAATCAATCATCCATTGAACAAAAAATAACTGATTCTATTAACCAGACACAAATAGGGCCCTTAGGTTTGGGGGGAAACTTTACTGCACTAGGATCATTTGTCAATGTGGGTCCTCAAAGGGCCAGTGGAGTTAGAATTGTATCTATGCGCCCTTGTTGCTGCGTAGAACCCCGAAGGGCGACAATAGAGTTGCCATCTAATTTTGAGGTGTGATCATGGCAATCGGAAGAGAAACACTAGAGAATGTATTCAAGGTAACCAATCCTAAATGGCGAACATCGATAACTAAAGTTGAACCTAATCAGATTGTAACCCGTGGATATTCTCAAGAAGACCTCATTGGTAACATATCTTTTTCTGAAATGGTTTATTTGTTATTAAAAGGTGAAATGCCTACTAAAAAAGAATCGAAATTATTAAGTGCTGTTCTTGTTTCATTCTGTGATCATGGTGTAACTCCACCTAGTACTCAAGCTGCAAGGTTAATTGCTTCAGCAGGATCTCCCGTTCATGCATGTATTGCAGGAGGTTTACTTGCATTTGGTAAAAATCATGCTGGAGCAATTGAAAGGTCAATGAAAGCTTTGCAAGGTGCATTTGATTCAGATTCTCCAGATGATATAAAAATCATTGCTCAAAATCTCGTAAACACCTACTTAAAAAAAGGTAAAAAAATTCCTGGTTTTGGCCATAGATATCATAAGGAAGATCCTAGAGCTAAGAAACTTATTGAAATTGCTCGAAAACATAGTTGTGTAGGGCCTCATACTCAACTGGCAATTGAAATTCAAGATATTTTATCTGATCTGAAAAATGTTTGTATGAATATTGATGGCGCTAATGCTGGTATTTTATCAGATATGGGTTTTGATTGGAGAACTGGGACTGGATTATTTATGATTGGTCGGTTGCCAGGTTTAATATCTCATGTCTATGAGGAAAAGGTGCGTGAACCTGCTTTTCGGAAGTTTTTTGATGGAGATGAAATTTATTATGACGGAGTTGATGAGAGAAAAATTTCTTATATAAATTTTGAAGAATAAATTGATTGAACAATTTTCGCATGATTATTTTATAGTAATATTTGTTTATAATGGTATTATTCTGGCGATTGTTAATAAAAATCAATAAAAACACTAAATAATTGATAATAATAAATCATGATAAAAAATCAAATAGTAAAAGATAAATATACTCGTAAATAGACTTTGCTATACCATGGTGGTTCAAATGATAACGATATCGGAAGCTATTACTACGATAAAGAAAGCAGAAAACGATGCTGATAAGCTAATAGAAGATTCAAAAATAAAATCATCTGAAATGATTGATGAAGCCAAGGCAAAATCCATGGAAATGATGGAAACGGCTAAGAAAGAAGCTCAAGAAGAAGCTGAAAGTACTATTTTTGATGCAGAAACAAATGCAAAAAAAGAAGCCCTCCATATATCTAACCAGGCCAAAGGAGATGTAGAAGAAATTAAAAGCAAATCCAGTGGTAAGGTTGCCGAGGCAGCGAATATTATTGTTAAAAATATTTTGTAGTGTGTGAGTACCATGTTCTTACCAGCGAGGATGCGTAAACTGAAAATAATAACGTTGGATCAGTACGCCGATTCCGCTGTTCGTTCTTTACACGAGGAGGGGATCGTACAGATTCATGATATATCTGAACGTATTCAACAAGACGCTGAGTGGGCTCAAATTCTAAAACCTTCAAAAGTAACTCCACAAACTGGTAAAATAGCTTCTCTTTTAATGAAGACCTCGGGGATTGCAGACTTTTTAAGTACTATGGGTGCTGAAGATACAGGGCTCAAAGATATGATAAAAGGTTTTATCAACCCATCGGTATTTGATAAAAAAGAAGTTGAAGACCTGGACTCAGAAGCTCTAATTGAAAGAGCAGAATCATTACTGGGTGAAGTAGAGTCGCAAACTAAGGTTTTGGAAGATAAGCTAGCTGGTTTTGATTCTGAAAAAACAGAAATCGAAGCTGCACTGAGTGTCTCGGAGAAACTAATTAATTTTGATGTTGACTTTGCAGATTTAGAAAATTCTAAATATATTTCTGTATTGGCAGGTAAAATGCCTCTGGAACAATTTGATAAATTCCAGAAAGCTGCATCTGATTCCACTGATGAATTAGTGGTATTTGATACAGATGCTGATGCTAAAACAGAAAAAATAATCATGGTCATAACCTTAAACAAGCATGGTGATGAGATAGCCGGAATTCTAAGGAAAATGGAATTCGAAAGATTTGAAATATCCGGATTATCTGGTAAACCAAAAGATTTAATTGTTAATTCTAAAAATAGACTGGATAACATTGCCCATGAGCGAAAATCTGTTGTTACAGAACTGCGTGAAGTAGCTCGCAAATGGGAAGATGAATTACTGGTCTTAAAAGAACAATTAGAAATTGAAAAAGAGAGGAATGAGGTATTTGCTTCGTTTGGTGAAACCAAAAAAACAGTGATGTTTGAAGCCTGGGTTCCTGTTAAAAAACAGGAAAAAGCTTTAGAAGTCATTGAAAAATCTACTAAAGGTCATGCTGTAGTGGATTCTGAAGAACCAGATACTGATGAGGTACCTATAGTTCAGGATAACCCTCGGTTTGCAAAACCTTATGAAAACTTTGTAGAGATGTATTCTCCTCTTAAATACAATGAAATTGACCCAACAATATTCATGGCGATTATATTTCCGTTTTTCTTCGGTTTTTGTCTAACTGATGCGGGTTATGGTATTATTGATGCATTAATTGGAGTTGTATTATACCTTGGACTTGGTAAAGTAAATAAGTTCATGAGAGACTTTGGAATTATTTTAATTGCCTGTGGTGCATGGGCATTTATTTTGGGAATGGCAACCAATGGTTTTGTTGGAGACATGTTCCCGTCACTATTTAATCTTAGTTTACCTACAGTAATTCCTGCAATAGATGCATTTAAAAATCCTGCTAATATCCTAATAATGGCTTTAGTGGTCGGTGTTTTACACATAAACTTCGGTTTAGTATTAGGTGCTATTAATAACATTAGAATGGGGGATATGAGCTCTGCTCTGGGTACCCAGATAGTGTGGTTAATATTAGAAGCAGGTATTGTTCTCTATTTATTAGGAGGAATATTTGTAGGAGGACCAGTTGTATTAATTGCACTGGCTATGCTTTTATATTTCAATGGACTGTTTGGTCTTATGGATGTTTCTGGATTCCTGGGTAACTTACTATCTTATGCCCGGCTTCTAGCTCTGTGTTTATCCACAGGGGGAATAGCCATGACTGTGAATATATTAACTGGTTTGAGTATAGAAATGATACCGATTATTGGAATCATTTTAGCACCAATAATATTTGTTGGAGGCCACATTGCAAACTTGGCTTTCCAAAGTTTAGGTGCATTTATTAATTCACTTCGTTTGCATTATGTAGAATTCTTTGCCCAATTTTATATGGGTGGTAAAACAAAATTTGAGGCTTTTCGTGCTGAAAGAAGCTTTACGAAAGTAAGGAGGTAAAAATATGGTTGAAGTAGCTTTAGGAACAGCTTTAGCAGCAATAGGTGCTGGTGTAGCAGTGGGATTTGCTGGTTTAGGATCAGGATTAGGACAAGGTATTGCAGCAGCAGGAAGTGTAGGTGCTGTAGCAGAGGACACAGACATGTTTGCTCGGGGTATTATTTTCTCCGCGTTACCTGAAACTCAGGCTATTTACGGTTTCTTGATTGCAATATTGTTATTAGTATTCTCTGGATTACTTGGTGGTGGAGAAGGCCTTGCTGTAACTTCTGGATTAGTGGCAGTAGGTGCTGGTGCAGCAATTGGATTTGCTGGTTTAGGATCCGGTATGGGTCAAGGTATTACAGCTGCATCCTCTGTTGGTTCTGTTGTTGAAGATCCAGACATGTTTGCTCGGGGTATTATTTTCTCCGCGTTACCTGAAACTCAGGCTATTTACGGTTTCTTGATTGCCATATTACTCATGGTATTCGGCGGAATCCTGGGATAGGAGGAATAATTAATGAGCTCTGGGGCAGATAAAATTGTCTCCAGTATATTGTCCGATGCTCAAAGAGAAGCTGATGAAATTATCCAAAAAGCCGAAAGTGAGGCCGCATCTATTTTAGATGACGGCCAACAAAAGGCACTGGTGGAAAAGGAAAAAATATTGGAAGATGCTAAAAAGCAGTCCAGTATGAAATATCAGCAAATTATCTCTGAATCTAAAATGAATGCACGCAGGGCACAACTGGAGGCTAGAGAAGAACTAATAGAAGAAGCATTTAAAGAGGCAATGGAAGAACTTAAAAAGATTGCCGATACTTCTTCTGATGAATATAAACAATCTTTAGCTGAAATTATTAAAGAAGCCGCAGTAGAAATAGGCGGCGGAGATTTGACAGTTCACATCAAATCTGAAGATGTAGATAAGATAAAGGACTCCCTCGGTAAAATCCAATCTGATGTGGAATCATCTACGGGTGCATCAACTACACTAGAAATTGGTGAAAATGTTGAAACTATCGGAGGAGCTGTATTAAAAACTAAAAACGGACAAATCGAGGTTAATAATACCATCGAGGCCAGAATGTTAAGGTTCAAGAAAAACCTACGTTCAGAGGTTGCCAAGGTTCTATTTAATTAATAGGGGAGAAAGAATATGGCTGAAAGCATTACTACCATAGTAACTTCACTGGGATTCCCCTCAATAGAATCATTCATTGGACTTTTACTCCTGGCAGGAGCAATAATCGGTGCAATTGTAGTTATTGTTACAATACGTCCGGTATTAGATATGTTCCCCTATGCATATCCCAATGCAAGAGTAAGGGCTAGAATCGGCCGTTTATTCACAGAAAAACAAATTTCTGAGATTATTGAAACTGATGATGTTGAAGAACTCAAAAACTATCTGAGAGGATTTCCAGAATATGCTAAATTTGTGGATCAATATCCCTTAGAAAAAGCATTGGACACTCAACTTGCTGAAACTTATGATTTAATAGCGCGGATAGCTCCTGGTGACATCAAAGACGTTTTCAAAGTACAACTTCAAAAATGGGATATTCGGAATATTAAAAGTATGCTCACTGCTAAAGAAGTAGGTCTAAATGCTGAACAAACTGCCAATCTTTTAATTCCTTTCGGGGAATTAAGTGAAAATATGGAACGTTTAGCAGATGCTAATACGGTTACTGATGTCATTACTGGTTTAGAAGGCACTGATTATGCTTCAATATTGGAAGATGCATTACCTGCCTATGAAAAAACAGGGATGATTTTACCATTAGAAGCTGCTTTAGATAAGTATTATTTAGAAAATTTATTAAGAGCCGCCGCTAATCCTGCTGATGAAAATAGCAGTATTTTACATTCTTACTTTGGATCTAAGGTGGATGTTGCTAATCTAAAGCTAATACTCCGTTCTAAAGCAGATGGTCTTAAATATGATGATATCAGTGATTACATGATATCTGATGGTTATCAAATAAGAGATTGGAAATTAAAAGACTTGATGGAATCTGAAGATGTAAGTGGAGTGATTAGTGGTTTAGAAGGCACTGATTATGCCCCTAGGCTGGCAGATGCTCTCTCAGATTACAATGCTACTGGTTCCATAGCACCTTTTGAAAAAGCTCTTGATGCATACTTAACAAAAATGGCAAAAACATTATCCCTTAAAAAACCATTTGGTGTAGGTCCAATGATTGGATTTTTAAGCCGAAAAGAAGTTGAAATCCGGAATTTAAAAGTTATAGCCCGGGGAAAAAGGGAAGCTGGTTTTCCTGTTTCTATGATTAAGGAGATGTTAGTATGAAATCATCTATTGCAGTTGTTGCTGATGTTGACACAGTAACTGGATTTAAGCTGGGCGGTATAAAAGAAGGATATGTTGTTGAAACGCCTGAAGAGGCTGAAACAACTCTTCGAAATTTAATAAAGGAACAAATTTCCATTATTATAACCACAGAAAAAATAGGTGACGAGTTAAGAGACGTTATTGAAGGATTCACTAAATCAAGTGCATTACCCATGATAATTGAAATTCCAGATAAATCAGGCCCGTCTGAAAGGGCCGTTGACCCGATGAGGGATCTTATCAAGCGAGTAATTGGGGTTGAGATGGTAAAATGATTACTGAAGGAAAAATAATTAAAATCGCGGGTCCTGTTATCATCGCAGACGGGATGAGAGGAACCCAAATGTATGAAATGGTTAAGGTCGGTAACGACAAGCTCATTGGAGAAATTATCGAGCTCGAAGGCGACACTGCAACCATTCAGGTTTATGAAGAAACTGCAGGTATGCAACCTGGAGAAGTAGTAGAAAGTACTGGAGGGCCATTATCTGTAGAACTAGGTCCTGGTATTATTGGTTCTATTTTTGACGGAATCCAGAGACCTCTGGTAAATATTAAAATGCTCACCGGTGACTACATTGAAAGAGGAGTAGATGTTCCATCACTTTCAAAAGATAAAAAATGGAAATTCTCTCCACTTGCTCAGGCTGGCCAAAAGGTTCAAGGTGGAGATGTCATTGGGGAAGTTCAGGAAACTTCATCCGTAGTCCAAAAGATTATGGTCCCACCAACACTATCTGGAACCTTAAAATCCATTGTAGCTGATGGTGAATATACTGTGGTGGAAGACATCGCAGAAATTGAAACTGATTCTGGAGTAGAAAAAGTTCAGATGATGCAAAAATGGCCTGTAAGAAAAGGACGGCCATACAAAGCAAAACTTGACCCGGATATACCATTAGTAACTGGCCAAAGAGCTCAAGATACTTTCTTCCCTGTAGCTAAGGGTGGAACTGCTGCAATCCCAGGACCATTTGGATCTGGAAAAACTGTTACCCAACAACAATTAGCTAAATGGGCTGACGCAGACATTATTGTTTATGTTGGTTGTGGTGAGAGAGGAAATGAGATGACTGAGGTACTTAAAGAGTTCCCAGAACTGGAAGACCCAAAAACTGGTAAACCTCTCATGGACAGAACAGTACTAATTGCTAACACTTCAAACATGCCGGTAGCAGCAAGGGAAGCTTGTGTATATACTGGTATTACCATTGCAGAATATTTCCGTGATCAAGGATATGATGTGGCATTAATGGCTGATTCCACTTCTAGATGGGCAGAAGCTATGAGGGAAATTTCTGGTCGACTTGAAGAAATGCCTGGTGAAGAAGGATATCCTGCATACTTAGCCTCAAGATTAGCTCAATTCTATGAACGAGCTGGTCGAGTAACCACTGTAGGAACTGAAGAAAAAGTTTCCTCTGTTTCTGTTGTAGGTGCAGTATCTCCTCCAGGAGGGGATTTATCTGAACCAGTTACTCAAAACACCCTTAGAATATGTAAAGTATTCTGGGCTTTGGATGCATCTTTAGCAGATAAACGTCACTTTCCATCCATTGACTGGCTACAAAGTTACTCATTATATGTTGACAGTGTCCAGGGCTGGTGGGCTGGAAGTGTAGGAGACGAATGGAGAGCTACCCGGGATGAAGCTATGGTTCTTTTACAGAAAGAATCTGAACTTCAAGAGATTGTGCAATTAGTAGGGCCAGATGCATTACCTGACCGGGAAAGAATCACTTTAGAAACCACCCGTATGATTAGGGAGGACTTCCTGCAGCAAAACGCTTACCATGAAGTAGACACCTATTGTCCACCAAATAAACAATTCCAAATGCTGAAAACTATTATATTGTACCAGCATCAAGCAACTGCTGCTTTAGAGAGAGGGGCTCCTTCTGCCGATATCATCAATGTTCCAGTTAAAGAAGAAATTGGACGTATGAAATACATTCCTGAAGAAGAATTCGAGACAAAAGTCAAGGAAATTCAGGATGAAATTATCAAACAATGTGGTGAGGTGTAAAAATGAACTCAAATATAAAAACTCGGGAATACACCACAGTTACTGAAGTAGCCGGTCCTTTAATGATGGTTGAAGGAGTAGAAGGTGTAGCTTACAATGAAATCGTTGAAATCGAAACACCTACTGGTGAACACCGAAGAGGACAGGTTCTAGAAGTTAAAGAAGATCTGGCTGTTGTACAGGTTTTTGAAGGAACCAGTGACTTGAACACTGCTACTACTAAAATTAGATTCACTGGAGAAACCGCAAAAATTGGGGTTTCTTTGGATATGATGGGTCGTATTTTCAATGGTACTGGTAAACCTATAGATGGTGGGCCAGAAATCATACCTGAAAAAGAACTGGACATCAATGGTAACCCTATGAACCCTTCTGCCAGAGAATTCCCTGCAGAATTCATTGAAACAGGTATATCCACTATTGATGGAATGAATACTCTGGTAAGAGGACAAAAATTACCTATATTCTCAGGATCTGGTTTACCTCACAATGAACTTGCAGCTCAAATCTCAAGACAAGCTAAAGTATTATCTAAAGATGAAGAAGGTGGAGACTTTGCAGTAATATTCGCAGCTATGAGTATTACTCACGAAGAAGCAAACTACTTTATGAGAGATTTCGAGAGAACTGGTGCGCTAGAAAAGGTTACAGTATTCATGAACCTTGCAGATGACCCTGCAATTGAAAGGATTATTACTCCTCGTATGGCATTAACCACCGCAGAATATTTAGCTTTCGAGCATGACATGCACGTACTGGTTATATTAACTGATTTAACTAACTACTGTGAAGCATTACGGGAGATTTCTGCAGCACGTGAAGAAGTACCTGGAAGAAGAGGTTATCCTGGATACATGTACACTGATTTAGCCAGTTTATATGAACGGGCTGGGCGTATAGTTGGAAAAGAAGGATCTATTACTCAGATGCCAATTCTTGTTATGCCTCAAGACGATATTACTCACCCAATTCCAGATCTAACTGGTTACATTACCGAAGGACAAATCGTACTCTCAAGGGACTTACACCGTAAAGGTATTTACCCTCCAGTAGATGTGCTTCCATCACTATCTCGGTTAATGAGTGGGGGTATTGGAGAAGGACAAACTAGGGAAGACCACAGTGGAGTTTCTGATCAGCTTTATTCTGCATATGCAGAAGGTCGTGACTTGAGAGATTTAATGGCAGTAGTGGGAGAAGAAGCACTCACTGAAAGGGATCAAAAGTTCCTGAAGTTTGCTGATGAATTTGAAAAACAATTCATTACTCAGACTCGTGACGAAGACAGATCCATTCAAGAAACTCTTGATTTAGGTTGGGAACTTCTAAGTTTACTACCTCGTGCAGAACTCAAAAGGGTTAGGGAAGAGCACATACCTAAGTACCTTCCTAATTACGAAGAATGAACCCTTCTCTATTTTTTTAGAGGGATAAAATGGCACAAGAAATGATTGAAGGGATTAACCCTACAAGGATGGAACTCCTTAAATTAAAAGAAAGAGAAAAGCTTGCAGTTAAAGGTTACAGCCTTTTAAAGGAAAAGCGAAATGCTCTGATTATGGAGTTCTTCAACATCTTAGAAAGGGTGAAAGGGTCCCGTGAAAATGTGGAAGAAAAGCTCAAAGAAGCTTTTGAAGATTTAACTGCAGCTCAAGTCATTATGGGTGACTTAGCAGTTAATAAAGCTGCCATGTCAGTAAAAGAATCTATTGAAGTAGATATAGATTCTCGAAGTGTAATGGGTGTAGTAGTACCAGTAATTGATGCTAAATCTACTGAAAGAACTGTGGTTGATAGGGGCTACAGTTTTGCTGACACTTCTGTTAAACTGGATGAAGCAGCTAAGAAGTTTGAAGAGTCCATTGCCCTCATCATTGAACTGGGAGAGATAGAAAAAACAATTATCCTCTTAGCAGGTGAGATTGAGTCTACTAAAAGGCGGGTTAATGCATTGGAACATATTATCATTCCGAAGCTGGAAAACACCGTCAAATATATTGAAATGAGACTCGAAGAAATGGAAAGGGAAAACTTCGTGCGTTTAAAAATGATTAAAAAATCCATGGAGATGGAGTAATGGTTAGAATATTAACCAGACTAGGTGAAGTCAAAAAAGAGATGGAACAATATGAGTCAGAATTAGTTGATTTTAATATTGGAACCATTTCTGGCAACCTCCGAGCAATCATTGCGGATGAGGATATAGATATTAAATCTGGGGATGTTACACCAATTAAAATAAACAAGATTTCTATTCCAGGTAACCACATTATCTATATGTGTGCATATGCTGCTCACCATTTAGGCCACCCTATTGCTGTTGGTGAAGAAACACATTTACCAATATCTATGGATCGCCATGCAGATTACACTACATTTGTGGCAGCAAATGATGGAACTGTAAAAAAAGATGATCTTTTAGGAGTCGTTATTATACTTCCAATAAGTCTTACCCATAAATAAGACTTATTTTAACTTGACTCCTGTTTTTTATTTTCATTACTAACTTTTTTAAAAATATTAGAAAAATATATGAGGAATTATTCTTTTTAAATATATTTGATATGTATGATCAATAGTTATTGCCTAATAATGATTTTATAGAGCTATAAACGTCCACCATTATTTCTTCAATTTGCTCAATTAGATCATCAACATTAACCTTCATATCGCGGTACCCTTCAATTTTAGAGTTTCTTTCTTTTTCGAGATTTTTCATGGCCTTTGCACGACGGCGAGCAGGTGAACTAGTTCCCCCTTTCAGCATTTTCTTCATTTTAGAAGATTTTTCAAAATTTGTAGAGGAAAACTCTTCGCGTATAAATGTTCTCTTATTTAAGTAATCCACTTCAACAGACCTAATATCTCTTTCTAATCTAGATTGTATGTCTTTAAGAATTTCTCTTCGTTCATGTAAAGTTAATAAAGTTTTTCTAGATTCAGAAATTGATGAAGTTTCTATTTCTATGTCAACCGTACTTATAATTAATTTTTCATAATCATCGATATCCATGGACCAAACCCCCATGGTCAATTTAATGCTATTTGAATTTGGATGTTT
Source organism: Methanobacterium alcaliphilum (assembly GCF_023227715.1). NCBI lineage: Archaea > Methanobacteriati > Methanobacteriota > Methanobacteria > Methanobacteriales > Methanobacteriaceae > Methanobacterium > Methanobacterium alcaliphilum. Next base: position 184,049 of record NZ_JALKIF010000003.1, on the reverse strand, counting down.
ATTACATCCTCTTCTATTTTGCATGTACTATTCATGTCTTTGTTTTCACGTTCCATATCCCGTATTTTATAAAATACATTGGTTAATGATATGGTATTAAAAGTACCAGTTAAGTTCTCAGGCTTTGATGAAATTAAAAAAATGGAAACACTTCCATCATTGATCTGAACATTGTAATTAATGGCATTTAAATAGATGGTATCTGAAATTCTTAAAAGAAGCTTAATGTATTTAATAGGGAGTTTACTTTGACTGATAATTTCTTTTATTTTGTCATTCTCCCGGCACTGCTCAATATTAATATCCATAGGTACCACCAATATTTAGTCTAAGATTTATGCCATATAAAATTAATTAATGGATAATAATTTAAACAAATTTGTTATGTGGTGTATAATACTTAATTAATGTCAACGTAATTCATAGTAATGAAAAATAATTTGGATCGATCTAGTCGCTTATTAAAAAAGCAAGTGGTAAATTTAAATAGACACATTCCTCGCCAAAGGAAGTTCTTAGCTGATCTTTTAAAAGATGAACGGCCTCATGTGGTGGGTGCTGATGGTAATAGACATAGATTTAAATCTATTGAACTTGAAAGATTGTCTAAAATCATCCCAATTGGGGATCACAATAAATTGAAATTGCCTATTTATATTGAACTGGATTCTAACGATTCGGGAGCTCGTATTTCTGGAAAAATGGAGGCTGCAATTGTTTGTGAAATTTTAGAAAAGGGTGAAGATTCCATGGAACTATTTTTATATGGGAATGAAATAAAGAAATTAAGAAATGAACTTCCAACTACAACTCAATATATTTTTTTAGTAAGGTAATATTATTAATGAGGTGATGGGATGAGTAAAGATCCTATAAAAGATTACATGAAAGACCCTGATCGAAGGGCTAAAATTTTCCTTATGTTAACTGGAGGGATGATTTTATCAACAATACTGATAACTGTAGGGACCATTATATTCATATTAATGCTTTTAGGCATCATATAGTCTAATTATTTAAAATATCATTTTTAATGATATTTGAACTCCGTGGGCTTTAATTTTTACTTGACATTATTGTTCTTTTTCTATTGATAATCCGGAATATGCATTATTTTTTAAAATAAACTATTATTATTATTATTAATATTAGATCTTTTAAATTATTTTAAACCGTTAATATTAATAAATGAGATTAATAGATCACATTTAACTTAAAAAAGAGAGTTTATAATATTAATCAAGTTTTAAAAATCATAAGAATAGAGAAGTGTTCGTAAGTACAGGAACCACCAGATCAAAGACAAAACCAAACTTTCTTTTTCGCGTTTGTAAAATCTGCTCACTCTGATTTGTCTTTAAAATTAGGGTAAGTTATTTATCTACTTTAATGGAACCAAATTTTTCTTCACTTTATTTATCAAATCATTTGTCTTTTTAATAACTTCAGCAGGTGTTTTACCACAATTAAGCAGGGTTACGATTGGTTCTCCTTTTTCAATAATCGCGCTTTTTAAAGGCAAGTCATATACTCCTTTAAAATTAACTTCGCCCACCATGCATCGCTGTGGGGCATATAAAATTTTTTTAATTGCAAATTGTTCAGGTTCATTAATTTTCATTAATTTACCATTACAGGCATTTATATGAGCTTCCATTAAATTAATACCTAATGATGCTTCAGCACATTCAAATGTTCCCTGTATACGGGGATTTACTTCAACAATGTGGATTTCATCATCTTTTATAATCATGTCCACACCATTGGAACCTATCAATGATAGTTCTTCTACCACATTGCAGGCAATTTTTTTCATATTTTCTGCATCTCCCGGATACGGAGTTATATTGCCACAGTAAATAAACTCACTACCCGGCCCAGAACAACCTTCTCCTATGATTTGTCTGCTTGAAATCAATGGCTTGGCTTCTTTCCCAGTTGAAAGAATTGAAGCACTTACATTTTCCCCAGATATAAATTCCTGTAAAATGAATTCTTCAGAAAAAGAAACATTTTCATATAATATTTCGTCCAGTTTTTTAATCCCATAACCACCAGATCCTTTGATTGGTTTTATCAGGAACTCTTTTTCAGGGTATTGCTGGTTGATTTCATGGGCTTCATCAATATCAGATAAGAGAAATGTTTCAGGAACATTGAATTTTTTTTTTAATTTTTTATGGAGTTGAAACTTGTTTTCAATATTCTCAATTTTAATGTTGCCTAAAATTTTTGAAGATGAGAAATTTTCTGGTGAAATACCTGTATATGTTATAATATGGTCTACTTCATCTATCCACTCGACACACAAACTTTTCAAATCTGCTTCACTATATGAATGTGCGAAATATCCACACGAATTATTGGGTTTTTGATGTAAAATATGCTTTTCCTTATAGTAACAATTGAAATCTTTAGTTGCAAAGTAACTGGCAGAATATATTATGTAACCCAGTTTCTGAGCAGAACAGGATAATGGCCTGGTGTTTACACCTAAAATGAGTAGTTTTTCCATAAAATTACCATGAATACTTTATTCGTGAAATTATTCAATAATTGAACTGATTATATAATTAATATTAAATTTAAATAATATTTTAAAGTTTTGCTAGTTTAAAATTAATATATATCATAAAATAAATTTATAGGCTAATTTTTGTTAAATAGATAAAAATAAGGATAGTCCCGAGCGGAGTCGAACCGCCGTCGCCGGGTCCAAAGCCCAGCAGGATTACCACTACCCCACGGGACTATTCGGGATTTTTGGTAAAAGTGCCTGCTTAAATGAGGCAATCTTAACGTTTAACAGATATACTATTTAAAGTTATCGGATGTAATCAAAAAATAATATTTTTTATTCAATAAAACCTAGAAACTACCCCATATTTATAAAATAAGGTGATTCATATACTTCAAAATAGAAATTATAATAAACAGGATTATTAAATTATTTTAAGGAGGATTATCATGAATTTATTCTTTGTTGTAGGTGGACCAATACTACTTGTTTTAGCAATATTACTTTTCATTACAGGTAACAAATTGCCTGTTGAATCCAGAAAACCAAGTTATTTATCCGCGGGACTTTGTGGATTAATTGGAATAGTGGCTCTTTATTTAGGTTTAGTATAATTTATTTGTAATAATGGTTTGATTATTTCTAACAAAAATCAGATTTTTTAATTAATTGGACAAATAAATCTTCAAACTTTATATAATCTCCAAACATATTATTATAATGCCTTCTGAAAAAGATCAAGTTGATGAGAATATTGTTTTATTAAAACAAAACTTTAAATCCATTGCTGATATCACGGTTTCTTTTGAAAGATATGACATTATTTTATATGATTATAATGAACTGGAGGAAATAAATCGGTTCATTAAAGAAGAAACAGATATCAAATCATGGACTACCTTAAAAACTAGAATCGGTCATGATTATGATTTAGAAATGGAATAATCTGTTTTTCATTATTTTATAATCCTAAAAATAGGAATACATTCCTTATAAGATCCATTCCTAATAAAGCAGTTAAAGAGAAATAAGCTGTAGTCACTGTTACCAGCCCATATCCAGTTAGAATAAGATAACCATCACATTCTAAGGATCCTAAGGCCAGAAAAAGTATTCCGTATGCTGGTAAAAAATCAGTTAGGGGAATTGGTAAAGGCAGTGTTAGGAGTAATGAACAAAATGCCATTAAAATAGCGTTAAACACATCCATTTTTTTCCCAAAACTTAAAAAAACAAATCTGGGTTTAATATATTTTTCTATACGCTTTAAAACCCTTACTATCCCATTTAAAACGTTATTAATATTTTCTTTAGAAATTTTATAAGTTAAGGCCCTTTTTGGAAGTAGTATTCTCTTATTGGAGATTATACTTAAACTTATCAAGAATATGGCTAAACCAAATGGAATGCTGCTACCTGGGATGGACATGGGCAATAAAAAAGGAGCAGTTAAAATTATACATGAAAATAGCTGACCTTCTTCGCCTATAGTATCTAAAAATTGTTCTAAACTCATTCCTTCTTTGGGGGTGTGGGATGCAATTTGGGATATTCGCCAGGAAAATGATCTACCACAACTAGTTTGTTCTCGCACAAGCTTTGCCTCAATAATTTAATGATCTAAATTCTATTTGGAAGTTATATTATATAACTGGCGATTTATAATCAAACCGTTAATGTGCTTATTTTTTTTATTTTATCTATACCCTTTGGTGCAGAAATTAATCTATTAACTTTATTTGCTATTTATAATGAAAAAAATAAAGGAGTGATAGCTTACCTTCAATACAACTGAAATTATTCGGAATTTTTTCAATTTTTTTTATTTGATCTGCTGTGTTTGATTAAAATTTATTTAAATTATACAATTTTTAATGATACTGAAAATAATAACTTTAATGTATATCAATCTATAATTATAATTTAGTTAATTAGAAATGATATTTCATTAAATTGAGTTGATTATTATGGCAAAAGAAATACAACAATTAGTAGTGGGAATGACCCGAGATGGTGACATAGTCGTTAAAAGTGGAAGGGGCAGAATGTATTCTGTTAAAAAAGCGGCAGACTTGGAATTCACTTGTGAAGATTTATTCAAAGATGTTGAAAAGGAGTTATATGCTACCATAGATACTGAAGCTGAAACATGGGAATGTATCTCCATTGAATAAATTAATTATTATCCGCCCTTTTATTTTTTCTTAATGTGAATATTAACAGTTTATCACTTGATCTATTTTCCCAATTTTCAATTTAGCATCCTTTAATTATTATGTTAAAAAGCCTATCTTTTATCAGAATCCTTGAAAATGTCTCTTTTTATCCAGTTAGATGTATCCATTACAATATCATAGATAATTTTTGAAAGTTTTATACTATCTGAAACTTTTATATTTGCAATATGCCCGCCTAAATAATGTGTTGAAATAAGAATGCCTTTGTTTTCAAGCCCATAATATATTCTGCTGTTAGATTTTTGGTAATCTTTTATTAGATTTTCCATAACCTGGTTTATTCTTTCCTGAGCGTCTTTTGATAATATGTAATCGCAAGTATCCATCAAAAATGCTACTCTAGAAAATTTCGCTCTTCTATCAATATAGATTAGGGGAACATTTTTTAGCAATGCTTTTCTAAAAAACATGTTTTCTTGGGACGTATATTTAACAATAGGAATATCTCTTTTTATTTTTTTAATAGTTCCACTCCATACGCTTTAAAATGATATTTAATTCAACAAGACGCATATGCTATAAAATTAATTTTTATTATTTATTATAAAATATATAATACTATTCATCTAAACATAATTTAATCATTAAAATCCTGAAAAATCTCCCCATGTGGAAAAGTGTAACTGGTTTGAAAACACATCTTTACTAATATTTCCCTGAAAAATATTAAAAATAATATTCGTAAAACTACACTATAACGAAGTAATTTATTTTTTTAGAAAAATTTTAAATCATAATTAATTCATGAGGCGCACGTTATAAAAAATAGATATTGTATAAAAGTCATGTTTTCTAAAACAAATACCTCTTGTTTTTATTGCCCGCTTTTATCATGCTTTTTCTAATTATATTTATTAACAACTTTCTTGGCTAAAATTTATATTTCCAGAGTTAATTTTTTTATAAAATATAAAATACTAATTATTAATTAAAATACTTTTTAAGGGGAGTAATTCTTAATGAATAAACCAAAATTGATAACAATAATAGGATTATTAATTTTAATAATAATAGTATCCGGTTGTATTTATCCCTCTACAAGCAAAGTAACAGTGGGAAACAGCACTTTTCAACTCACAGGTGACTGGCATTATAGTTTAAATAGAAATGATACAGATGACACAAGAATAATTATAGATTCCGGAAAAAAAAGTATAATTGTACAGCAATACCAGGATATAACTAGCTATCAAAGAACTAGTATAAATGCTAAAATAAATAAAACCATAAATGGTACAAGCTGTAAATGCATAGAAGACCCACCAATAGCAATTTGGTTTGAAAAAAATGGCAAATATTACAGCATAGATTATATACCTGATAATCATGATGTGGCTCCATCAAATGGTACTCAAGCCAGACCCTATTTTGAAGAAATAATAAGCACTATAAAATAAAAAAGAATTGAATAAAAAAATCAACAATTATGGGCTGTTATCATCAATTAATTTTTCAATTTTCAATGCCCTTAAAACCTTTTTTATGCTGCTTCGAGTGCCTAGTATTCTACCTATCATAGTACCTAATGTAACGGAGATAACCAGATCGAATAATGGAGTGCCTTGAACCCAGTATCCAAAATATTTTGATTTATTTATTACGAAAATCAAGTAAAAAACCAGGATAACTGCTCCGATGCCGTCCATGTGACTTACAATAATGTTTTCGTCGTCATCCCAACTCAAGACATACATTCGACTTACAAAAATCCCAATAACCCATCCTATAATAATCCCAATTATGGCCAATGGAATATTAAAATGGCCCTGAATCAATTCGTATATTATTAAAATTGAAATAAGGATGATTATGGCTATGTAAATTCGTAGGCGTTTAATAATTCGCGTCTCTAGAATTGAGGATTCTGATTTTTCTTTTTGGTTTTCCATTTTTTCCCGCTTTTTATTATTTTAATAGAATGCAAAAAGCACTCCCTTTCTCCACTTATTTTGGATCTAAGTCATTATTAACTTTTTTTTAGAATATCTTCTTCTCTTAAAACACTTATACCGGTATTCTCACCAACTACTTCTACTTGTACTACCCAATCAGGGTTTTTTTCATTAATACTTAAATTTAATTTATCACTTAATTCGTCAGATATATGTTTTATAAGGTTTTCTTTTGATTCAATGTATTTCTTACCCCTCAAATCACATCTAACTGTAATTGTTTCGCCATGATCTAATTTTGAACCGGTAAGCTGCATAGTTTTTTCTAGAATATTAGATAAACGAGTTCTAGTAACTGTTTCCATTGGCACCACTTTTGATATAACTGTGGTTGGAGCATTTTTTAGTATTTGGACAACTTCTTTGGGGTCTATGTTTAAATCAATTAAAATGACGTTAGGAAATTTTGTTTCTTTAAAATTCAAATTTGATTCTTTATTTTGAAGTGCGAGTTCTATTTCTTCCATTCCCAGAACTTCTTCTCCTGTATTTTCTCCTTTTTGACCCTGGAGAGTAATTAACAAATTAAAATTTTCTGTTGGCTGCATGAGCCCACCCCCGGTATAGTTTAATATAATATTATGATGTTGAATACTATTAAATTTTTATGAGAAATGTTTCCATTTAAATCGTTATAAAAGTTTATCTTAGAAAAAAGACCCTGAAATTCGTTTTTAGGTCGTTCTTGATAAAAAATTATTTAAGTTTTCTAAACAACTATATTCTATAAAAAAAGTTTAATTTATTAGTTGATTTAGATTTATTGGTTAAGGGGAACTCCATATGAAAATTGCCCAATTATTAATTTTCATGTTTGTCTTTTTTATCGCCGGGTCTGCTGTAGGGATATTTTTATTTCAAGACCATGATTCTGCATCAAAAAGTCAAAATGCACTGGTAGAAACCAAAGTTAATCAAAATTTTTCACTGAAAATAAATCAATCGGCTAAGATTAAATCTGAAAATGTCACTATAACCCTTTTGAATGTAAGTGAAGATTCCCGATGCCCTCAAGGAGGTACATGTATCGGGCCGGGGCAAGTAAAAGTTAAATTGAAATTTTCAAAGAATGGAAAAATCAGGAAATTTACTTTAATTAGTCCGGCGTCTGTTAAAAAACTTAATCAAAAAAAGTTAGGCAAGTACCAAATTAAATTGAGGTCTGTTAAACCTTACCCTCAAGTGGATAAGACCTATAAATTAGAGGAATATGAAGTGAATATGATAATAATAAATTAATTTTTATTGATTCATATTTGGAAAATTTTAAAGAAAAAAATTTAATAAAATATATTAGTTTATTCTTCTTTTTTCTTAATTATACTAGCCCTATCACTGAGTTTAGCATTGGGATCAGTTAAACCAACCATTTCATCAGGAATATCGTCTAATTCAGACCCATACTTGATTTTATCAGTAACTGTTTTTTCGTGACGTATAAATGTTCCAACATAAACATCAAATCCAAATGGTAGATGAGGTGCACTGGCGGTTTTTATTTCATCAATAACTTCTTCATCTTCAATTTCTAATAGCACACGACCAGTTTTGATTTGTAAATCGATTTCTTGACCTTTAACAGTAATCATTCTACGATCAGGATGTCCTAATTCGGCAGGGGGAAGCCTTTGACCTTGCAATACTATCCTTTTAATTCCATCGATTTTATCTAGGTCTCTCAATAAATTTTCAGTGGTATCTGCACTTAAAATTCTATTAGGAAATATTTGAATGTCCATTTTTTCACCTGTTATCTATTATAAAAATATTATTCAAAATTTTGATATGATAAACTAATTTGGTTTATTTAAGATATATTAATCTACTCATATATTATTATACTAAAACAAATCTTAATCTTATTATTTTCATGGTAATGAAATATTATTAGAGGGGATGTAAACTCCAATATTGCAAAAAATTATAAATCATGGTGCAAATTAAGACAATAAAAACTAAATTTTCGCTATTGTGTCAAAAAGGAAATAATCCATCCCATTTTATCAAAAACACTTTTTTAAGTTATAAACAATTCCTTCGTTCATAATTAAAAACCATTATTGCCTGTGAATTATTCTTTGTCAAAAAGATTTGTAACATCTTTTAATTTTTCTTTTATGGGAATCAGTTGAGGACATATATTATTACATTCTCCACACTCATCGCACATAGATGCTCTCTGATCCTCCCTAAGCAGAGTAAAATACTGCATTCTAGGCCCTGTTGGATCATTAAATATGTGGGCGTTGTTTAGCATATTGAAGTTTTTAGGGATATCCACTCCCTTGGGACAGGGCATACAATAACCACAGAATGTACAATCCACTATTATTTTTTCTTTATATTCCATTTTAACTTCTTTTATTATTTCTTTATCATTAATACTTAAAGAATTAGGATATCCTGTAGAAGCAAGCTCAATATTTTCCTGTACTTGTTCCAGAGTGGACATTCCACTCAAAACTACATCTACTTCTTCAAAGTCCCACAGATACCTTAAACTCCATTCCAGAGGGCTTTTAGGTTCATCAGCAAGATCCCAAATTTCTTTTACTTCCTCGGGGATATTTCTTACCAGGGATCCACCTCTTAATGGTTCCATAATTATTGTACCAATACCATTAGAAGATGCATGTTTTAGACCTTCAAGACCCGCTTGATAGTATTCGTCCATAAAATTCATTTGTATCTGGGTCACATCCCAGTTATATGCATCAATTATCTCCAGAAATAAATCTATCTCCCCGTGGAAAGAAAAACCAGCATATTTAATTTTTTCATCTGCTAAAGCAGAATCTAAAAATTCTAAAACATTATTTTTCATTAAATTTTCCCAGTAATCTGGTTTTAGGGAATGCAGCAAGTAAAAATCGATCTGATCTGTTTTTAAATTTTCCATCTGTTTTTCAAGATAATAATCCATATCCGACGGATTTTTTATTAACCAGCTGGGCATTTTGGTGGAGATGTTAATTTTTTCAAGGTATTGGGGATGGTCTTTAAAAAAATCACCTAAAAATACTTCACTTTGCCCATTATGGTATGGATAAGCAGTATCAATATAGTTTAATCCATTATCTAGAGCATATTTTAGCATTTCATAAGCAGATTTTTGGTTAATTTGTTCGCTGTCCTTTTCAGTTGGTAAACGCATAGCCCCAAAGCCTAAAATAGATACATCAATATCAGTCGAACCTAATTTTCTATAAAGCACTTATTTCACCTTTAGTTAATATGATGTAAATAGAGGTCAAGATATGTTAATTAAAAATTTTTTTATCAAAAAACTAGATAACTGTTTATATTCATAAAATAAAAGGTTATTTGTTATTATTTAATTTTAAATAAAGATTACAGTTTTCTATCCACGAACAATCTCCACAGATATCTTTTAATTTTAAAAAATCGATCTTTTCATGCAGCAATTTTAAAAGATGATTGTAGGAATATGTATTGTTGTCATGAATTCCAAGATATTCTATAACCTTTTGGTCCATGGCTGTAATTCTTTTATCAGAATCTTTTGATTCGTGGCATTGCCCTTTTTTTGAGTGTGGACAATATAAGCAGATATCATCTGTGCTTTTAATGGTTTCAACTACAATAGAATGATTTGTTTCTAAATAATCAATTATTTCAGTCATATTATGAACAAAATCTTCACTGTAGCCATATCCTTTAAAACCTTGGATACAAAGAATATGGTGAGCTCTGATACGTATTGTACCAGAAAACTCTTTTGATGTATTTTTCATTAATTATTCATTCCTAATTCTTCATTTACTGTTCTTTAGGCAGTAATGCTTTGGTTAAAGCGGAAGCTCCAACAATTTTTAGTGCATCACCAATTAAGAATGGAATTACTCCCATCGCAAGTAAGGTCCATATTTCCGGAAAGTTTCCCTGAGTAGAATATAAGTAAAAACTTAATACAATTAATCCGGGAACATAAATCAGGACAAAACTGGCAAAAGTCATTAAACCCAGCATGGGAGTGAAATTTCGGGATTGGTTGTATTTATCTGAAAAATATCCTAAAAACAAGGATGCTAGTATAAACCCAATAAGATATCCGCCACTTGCACCTAGGAGTATATCCAGACCACCAGTCATTTGTGCAAACCATGGAACTCCTAAAAGTCCTATTGTGACATAAATCAGCATACTCAATCCGCCCCAGCGCCTTCCAAGAAGTACTCCTGAAATTAAAACTGCAAAAGTTTGAGCAGTAATTGGAACTGGAGTCCAGGGTAATGGAATAATAATTTGGGCCATTATGCCAGTTATACAGGCCATGAAGAAAGCCATAACTGCTTTATAAGCTATTGATTGATCGTTTCTCCATTTAAATAAATCGTAACGTTTTTTATAGTAGTTATTTAAAGTTACATTCACTCAAAGTCCTCCAAAAACTTAGTACTTGAATTCAAGCGAGATAATATATTAAAAATATTTTAGAAACAGGAAGTCCTTTACTTCCCTAAATACTTAGTTTTCAATATTATAAAAAGTTTTTTAGCAGAATCATGAATATTACTCATATTCTAAATTTTCAATTCTTTCTACATATTTATTAATTTTGAATTTACGCCTCAGCCCATTAGCATTCATGTACCTTACTTTACCAAAAATAGCTCTTTCTTTCCAGGCACGATCGTGTTTACCAAAACACCATGCTACTCCTGCATAACCATTAGGATCTCGTCCATCTAATTCATATTTGTTATTAATGTATAAAGCTATGTCATAAGCTTTTCGAGGATCATCAACCCATTCAAGGATCTTTTTACCCCAGTACATACGCATATAGCCATGCATTTTTCCAGTGATTATCACTTCTTTTTGAGCGGCATTCCAGTAGGGGTCATGTGTTTGAGCATACTCCAGTTCATCTACATTATAGGAATATTCTCTTTTATCATTTCGATGTTCTAAAAGTGTGGTGGCAGCCCAATCGGGAAGACAATCGAAACGGTCATAATGTTCATTATAATGAACAAAATTCATGCTTAGTTCTCTGCGGATTATTAACTCTTCTAAAAATGATTTTAATCCGGGGCTGTTGGTTTTCATCGATTCCAATGCAAGATATAATGGGGAAATCTGTCCAAAATGTAGATAAGGGCTCATATTGGATGCATAATTTTTGCTGGGGTCATTTCTAAAATCAGCAAATTTATCCAGTTTTTCTTCTAAAAATAAATTGAATAAATTAATTGCTTCACTACTTCCACCAGTAAAAATGCTGTTTTTGATTTGATTTTTTATATTCATTTGTTTCATGATTTTGGAGGCATCTTCTAACGGTAATGAATCAAAATCATAGTCTAATGAACTTATCTTAGGGATATGTTCTTTAAGTGGTTGGAGGAAAAATTTTAACTCTCTTTGTATCTTTCGCCTGATGGTTCCTGCGGAATAATCCTCTTTAGGAGATGCAGTTTCAACAGGGACAATAACATTTGTTTCAACTTGAATTAGCGGGCATTGGATATTTTCTGCCACATTATCATACCATTCTTTTTGAATAGATAAATATCCTTTATCAGTAACAGTCAAAACTGCATCATCATATAATTCAATAATGCCCTGGTCTGGTTCCTGATATTTAATAACTATTTGGATGTTCTTCTTTTCCAGATCATAGGCGGTGTTTTTAAGTCCCTCCAATAAAAATCTCATGTGTCGATTATTAGCATCGGGAAAATTAGGTGTAACTCCAAAAAAGACTATAAGTGGCTTTTTAAGTTCATTGGATTTCCTAACAGCAAATTCAAGCGCATGGTTGCAATGGCTTCGAGGTGATGCCTGCATCCAGTAGAGAACATACTCTCCAGAATTAAGAGAATTTTCATTCAAATTAGATATTCTTTCTTCGTGAATCAATTGATCAGAACCCACCTAATACTTTCTAATTCTAATATAATTTCATTAAACGAGTTGGATATTAGTCACAGGCATTAATTTTTCAGGATAAGGTTGAAAAAAGGTTTGATCTTTTAAATAATCTTCATTAAATCGTATAACCCATGCTTTTAAAATATTAAGGCATACTAAAAGAGGCATTACTCCCTGTCTGTACTTTTCCATGGCATCTAGGAAAAACGATTTTTCTTCATGAGTAAGTTTTCCTGAAAAATGACCCAGAACATGCATTAACATATTTATATTAGCTGGTGCTTCGGGTGGTGTTTTCAATGTTTTAGATAATAAATCACCATATGTCTGGAATAAATCATCAGAGGAATAACTCTTTTGATCACCTATTAAACGCCCCATTTTTTGACTTAATATTTGATTGTAAGAGAGAAGCAAATATTTATTTCTGGAGTGAAAATCTATTAAATCTATTAATTTTTCAGATTTTTTTATTTTACGATACTCTGCTAAAGTATAAATTGATGTAAGAAAATTTTCACGAATTTTTAAGTTTCTAAGTCTTCCTTCGTCTTCTACTGGGATGAAAGGGAATTTTTCAAATACTGATACTGAAAAAAGACCTATTCCATCATTATATGGTCTGGAATTCATGGTTTGTGGATAAACTCTAACTGCTTTTATTCCACAGGAAGGAGATTTATTTTTTAATATAAATCCATCAATATTGTTTAAATCATTTAAAAAAGAATCAGAAAATTGTTTCATTTTTTTAGTTAAATTTCTCTGGGTTGAGGGTTGTATTAAATTTATTTCGTCATCTATTTTAACCAGACGTATGGGATCTCTGGGAATACCTAACCCAATTCCTACTTCTGGACAAACGGGATAAAAATTTGCATTTTTTTTAAGATCTTTAACGATTTGGCTGGATATTTTCAATCCATTATATCTGCAAGATTCAAATTCTATGCATTTACTAATAACAAGTTGGGGTGTTTCAAATTTTCTCAAAAAATCCCTTCTACTAAGGTTTATAAATTTATTTTATGGCATTATTAGGGGGTTGCATAATAACCTTATTTAATAATATTCTAATTACTTTTTAATATAAACTCTGTTATATGGCAAAACATTTTATACTGAGCAGAATTAAATTAATTTTTATCAAATATTAAATATTTATAAACAATAATATTGGTTGTTTGTATTTTAATAATATAATTATTAAGAATTTACTTGGATTAATTTAGATAATAATAAAATGATAATAAACATAGACAGTGGACAATATGAATACTTATAAAATTCTGATTCTGGAGGATGTTCCATTTGATGTGGAATTAATGGAAAGGGAAATCAAAAAAGCAGGCATTAATTACACTTCTAAAACTGTGGAGTTAGAAGAAGACTTTACTAATGCAATTTATGAGTTCAAGCCGGATTTAATTTTAGCTGATCATTCTCTACCTCATTTTGATGGAGTTTCAGCACTGGATATAGTTAATAAGAAATGCCCGGAAGTTCCTTTTATTTTTGTAAGCGGTAAAATCGGAGAAGAATTTGCTGTTGAAGCTTTAAAAAGGGGCGCAACTGACTATGTATTGAAAAGCAATCTTCCAAAAGTAGGTCCTGCAATTATTAGGGCTATTGAAGAAGTTAAAGAGCAAAAAAAACTTAAAAAAGCTGAAGAAGACCTTCATAAGAAGAATATGCAATTGAGTGAAGCCCAGAAAATTGGCCATATTGGCAGTTGGGAATGGAACTTTTCTGAAGGCATAATGGATTGTTCAGATGAATTTTACCGGATATTGGGTGTTGAAAATTCGGGAAAGGAATTTACTCATTCGTCATTCTTGAAATTTATAGATCCTAAAGATCAACAGATAGTTTTAAAAAATATAAAAACTGCAGTCGAAAATCGGGAACCATTTTATGATGAATATAAAATTATCAGACCCGATGGAGATATTAGGATAGTTGCTTTCCAGGGAAAAATTTTCAATAAAGACTCTAATGATTCTGTAAGGATTATTGGGACTATACAGGATATAACCCAACGAAAAATTGCAGAAGATAAATTAAAAGAATCTTTAGAAGAGAAAGAACTACTTCTTCATGAGATTCATCACCGGGTTAAAAACAATTTACAAGTAATATCCAGCTTGTTACGCTTACAATCTCGACATATAAAAGACCCTAATGCACTACAAATATTTAAAGAAAGTCAAAATAGGGTCAGTTCAATTGCTCTGGTGCATGAAAAATTATATAATTCTAAAGATATGGCTTGTGTTAACTTTGCAGAATATATTCGCGATTTAACTGGAGATATAATTCATTTTTTTAGAACAGATACCCAGCGGATTAAATTAGATCTGGATTTGGAAGATGTAAAACTTAATATTGAAACTGCAATTCCATGTGGCCTAATAATCAATGAACTTATAACTAATTCACTTAAACACGCCTTTAACTTGGAAGAAGAAGGTGAAATATATATTGGAATTCATAGAACTGGGGAAAATAAGGATAAAATCCGACTTACTGTAGCGGATAATGGTAGAGGCATACCTCCACAGTTGGATATTAACAAAGTCGATTCATTTGGTCTTCAACTAGTGACCAACCTAGCAAAAAGGATAGCTGGTGAGATTAATATTGCCCGGAATAATGGGACTAGATTTGAAATTATCTTCCAGGAATTAAATTACAAGGGACGGACACTAAATGGCGAATGAAAAAATCCTAATTGTCGAAGATGAGGAACTTGTCGCACAGGATATTAAAGTAATCCTCGAAGATTTGGGATATGAAGTTCCAGCTATAACTCCTTCTGCAGAGGAAGCATTGGAAAAAATTGAAGAATCCTGTCCTGATTCTGTTTTAATGGATATTATGTTAGAGGGGGAGATGGATGGGATTGAAGCAGCTCAAAAGATATCTGAACGGTATGATATCCCTGTTGTTTATTTAACGGCTTATAGTAACCAAGAAATATTGCAGCGTGCCAAAAAAACAGAACCTTATGGTTATATTCTAAAACCATTCCAAGAGAGAGATTTACAGATCAATATTGAAATGGCTTTATACAAGCATGAAGCCAAAAAGACCCAATTACAACTATTACAACAACGAGCAGTAAACAAATATTTAAAAAAAGCGCTTGATGAAAAAGAAGCGTTATTGAGAGAAGTTCATCACCGGGTTAAGAATAATCTTCAGATTATCATTAGTTTGCTTTCATTACAGTCTAAATACTTCGAAGATGATCAAAGAATCCATGAATTCTTTAAAGATTATGTAAATCAACTTAAATCAATGGCCAGCATACATGAGAAGGTTTACCAATCAGAAGATTTATCTAGTATTGATTTTACTAATTATATAATTGGTCTGGTCTCTCAGCTATCTAGTTCCTATAAAAAGAGTTCTGATATAGAAATAGAGATTGATGCTGAGGATATAGCTTTAAATGTGGAAACAGCTATTCCTTGTGGGCTTATTATTAATGAAATTTTAACCAATTCATTTAAACATGCTTTTCCCTCTAAAAAAGGAAAAATTTTGGTAGAAATGTATAGTAATGAATATGGGATGTATAAACTAAAAATCAGTGATGACGGTGTGGGTATCCCTGAATATATTGAGTACCCTTATAAAGGTTCTTTTGGTTTTAGGATGTTAAATACTCTTATAACTCAATTAGGTGGTACGCTGGATTTAAATAAAAATAATGGAACTTCTTTTATAATTGAATTTGAAGAGTTAAGATATAAAGAGCGATTAATTGTGGATAATAGTGAATTGGACAACTGAAACTAGATTTAAAACAAAAAAGTAATTTATTTTTCCTACTAAATAATTAATTCAGTTTTACATAAATATTAAATTAAAATTTATATTATCATTGTTCCAGTCACGTAATTATGGGTTGTTTTTATCATTGTTTAGCTCTGTCATAAACATTTCGCAGGGTTTGCATATCTACACTGGTATAAATCTGGGTGGTGGAAAGATTGGAATGTCCTAAGAGTTGTTGTATGGCCCTAATATCCACCCCATTTTTTAAAAGGTGCGTTGCAAATGAATGTCTTAAAATGTGAGGTGTAACCTTCTTTTTAATCCCAGCACTTTCGGCATATTTTTTGATCATCATCTGGACATATCTGGGAGATATTGGATCACCAAAACGATTCAAAAAAAGATGATCTCCTTTATTTAATCTTATTTCAAAATAATTCTCCATTAATATTTTAGTTTTCTCATCAAAGAGGACAATACGATCTTTTTCTCCTTTTCCTCTGATTCGGATAGTCCTATCACTTAAATCCACATCATCACTTTTTAGAGAAACAAGTTCAGAAACTCTTAGGCCTGAAGAATAAAGTAATGCTAAAATAACCTTATTTCTAAGCTTATTGCTAACTTGTTGGGGAGAATCATTACCATTATTGCCATTACAATCCATAGCATTTATTAAATTCATCACTTCAGTTTCATTCAGGGATTTAGGCAGTGATTTAGTTCTTTTGGGAGTTTTAACTTCATTTAAGATATAAATGTTGTTGAATTCAAAGAATTTTTTTACCACTACTGTAACTAAGTAAATATAATTTTGAGATACATTTTTTTCTCGTTTAAGATATTGTATGTATCTTTTAAATGATCTTAAAACTCTCCGTTCATCATACAAATCTTTTTCATTTAATAAAAAAGTGTGGAATCCATTTACAATAGATTTATATGTTTTTATGGTATTGCGGGAGTAATTTCTGATTTCCAGCTCAATGAGATATTCTTCAATCATGTCTGGAAAATCATAAACTTCTAATAAAGTTTTTCTCTCGTCATCATTGGAATGGGATGAAAAAGATTCAGAAAAACCTTCAGAGTGAAATGTGGTTGGATTTCCAGTTTTTTGGGAATAGTGATTCATGTTATCAGGATAGGATTAAGTTATTTTAGATATAAGTTTTAATTATAGAACCAAATTTAGATTATATTTTGGATAAGTTTGGATATAACTATTTATACTTATCATAGCTCTTTATAATCTTTTTTATAAATAATTTTTCCCTAAATCCTACATGTAACTGCGATCAACGTTTTCGTTATGATAATCTTTGGGTGGATTCATTATTCTTTGAGAACTGGATAAATCTTTTTGCAGTGCGTTTTCAAAAGTATGATATCTTTTTAAAATTTGGTCTTCAATGGATATGGCCTTTTTTGTAGCTAAATGCACATGACTTTTGGTTATATACTCACTATTGTCCATAACTGCTAGATCTCCAGCCATCCTTACAACTCCGCCAAGATCTCGCAGCCGTAGAGTAAAAGCGTCTTTTTTATCATCAATAACTTTAGCTCTTTTCCGGGCTTCTTTGACAAGTTCTTCAACCGCACCTTTTGTAGCGTGAGGTATTTTGCCATCTAATTCAATTTCTTGAGCTGTAAACTGTGCTATTTTATTCTCATTCTCTTCACTATCAGGCATGGTAGTGTTCATTAGAATTTCATAGCCTTCGCCTTGAATTCTGGACCTTAAAGGAGGTAATATGTACTGTAAATCTACAATATTACATGCTCCTACAAAAATAAAGTCGCATGGAACATTTTCCACTTTAACAGAACTTCCTGCACTTTGAGGGTTCCGCCCTACAATTGGAAATGATTTTTCCTGCATAGCAGATAGGATAAAGCGTTGTAATTTTGATATATGCACTATTTCATCAATAAATAGCACACCTTCGTGCGCTTCATGTATTGCGCCTGGAACTACTCTTTCGTAAGGCTGTGTTCCTAAATCAGGGTGTCCTCCGTAGGGATCATGTCTAACATCCCCCAGTAATTCGGTTTCACTGGCCCCTGTTGCTTGTACAAATACTTTCCGTTCTAATGGAACAATAATATTTCTAGGTTTTTCTTCAACTATTTGACGCCTTTTTTCCAGAGCTTTTTGATCAAGAACTTTAATTTCTTCTCCACCAACTCTTTCATAGATAACTACTTCTTCACGACCATTAGTAATGCGAGTAGTTGTGATTCTTTCTTGAGGAATGTTTATTTGATCAGAATTCATTTCGAACATACCTAAAAGATCACCTAAATGCTTTCGACGGGCATTTATATGTGAAAACTTGTCCCCTCCACAGTTAGGGCATATACTTAAATAAGCACTATTATAATCCCCACAGTGGATGCATTTAAATCCGAGTCTTTCAGCCACACCATCAGGAACATTTTTAGGATCCAGTAATTCTCCTTCAGCTTTCTCTATATTTATTACTTCATGTTCCATTTCTTTGCTTGTTTTAGCTTCTACAAATGGCCTTTCGGGATGTTCTGGATTATGGACGACTATTATCTCTTCTGTAGGGGCTGATAAATGAAAAGAGATGGCCTGGGCAATAAGTGATTTGCCTATACCTGGGGGGCCGACTAACAGCAGATTCCTTTTTTGCTTGGCTGCAAGTCTAACAAAAGAAATAACTTCTTCATGACCTATAACTCTATCGAGTGGGTCTTTTGGTATTAAAATATCCTTGGTAGTTTCTATTTCATCTAGATATTTTTTTGCCATGTTTATGTACATACTAACGTCTTCCGCGTATTTTAAGTACAATTTATATATATTATATTATATTTTTTAAAATATAAAAATTAATTTAAAAAAATAAATTTATGGAAGATATATGAAATTCTTCCAGATATTGATTAATTGTTATACAACTTATAAACTAACGAGTAATTATTTTGATCTTTTCTGGCCTTTTAATGACTTCTCCAGATCTAATGGCAACAATATGTTTAATGCCTTTTTCATAGGCAATATCAATTAGCCGCTGGCTAACCACACCATCAAATACTATTGCGTAAGGGTGGTTAGTTACCCGTTTTAATTCGTCATATAAATTTTCGACCTTCACTTCTTTTAATATATTTAAAGTGTCGTCTAATATTTCTGCGTTACCTGAACCTTCTAATTCAGCGAGGATATTTTTCAATACCACCACTTTGTCTTCACTTTTTGGTTCTTCTACTGGCTTCACGCCTAAGTCATGGTAAATTTGTTCTATAGGTACCTTATCTCTAAGGGCAACCATAATTTCATCTTTACCCAAATCTTCAACTTCTTTTCCTTTTGGAGCTCGAGTTACATAATCGATTTCTCCAACTTGAAGCAGCTCTTTTAAAATAAGTTCTCCGCCACGATCTCCATCAACAAAGGCAGTAACTGTTTTTTTCTTGGTCAGTTCTGCAACAGTCCTTGGAACGCTAACTCCTTCAACAGCGATAGCATTTTTAATACCATGTTTTAAAAGATTTAAAACATCGGATCTGCCTTCCACGACTAATATGGCGTCAGAACTTGGAACATTTGGTCCTGCTGGGAGCCTTTCATCTCCAAATTCTGTTATTTCGTGGATTCGCATAGCCTCTTTGACTTCTTCGATCATTTTCAGGCTTTCTGGTGTGACTTCATCCATCATACCGGCATAAATTTCTTTTGCCCGATCCACTACTTTTTTGCGTTTAACTGCGCGGACATCTTCTACTTTGGAAACCTGGATATATGCTTCACAAGGTCCAACTCTATTTATAGTTTCCAGAGATGCAGCAAGAATAGCAGTTTCTACTCGGTCAAGACTAGATGGTATAACTATTTCCCCTTTGGATCGTCCCCCCCGGGAATTGATGTTAACTTTGATTCTACCTATTCGTCCTGTTTTTTGAAGTTCTCTGAGATCTAAATCATTGCTTAAAAGCCCTTCGGTCTGGCCAAATATGGCTCCTACGACATCTGGCTTTTCTACGATTCCATTAGCGTTAATTTGAGCGTGAATGAGATACTTGGTTGTGCTTATTTCTTCAGCTTTTCCCATGTTAAGCCTCCCTAAATTTCTTAGATACTTTCAGGGATAATATTAGTTATCAAATATGATAATCTGTAATTATGATATTAGAAAACCATTACAGATGGATAACAGTGATTACCAACAGCATCCATAGGGACAAACTTCAAGCTCAAGTCGACTCACATGTTTAGGAAGACTCTGTATATCTTTGATGTATTTACGGGTCATGCCCATGATTTTGCGCCTAATTTGCATATCGGGATTAGACCCCAAACTCTGTATATCTTGTGATAGTCTTTTAGCTAATTGATTGCCTTTTTTATCAAAATCCGTAAGAATGATTACTTTTGATGATTTGGCCGCAATTTCAGCGATTTCAAAGAGATTTAAAGGTGTTCCTGAAACTTTTATGAAATAACCTTCTATGCCCAAGTCTTTAAGAGCTTTTTCATCTTTTCTGCCCTCTATAATGATAGGCACTCCTTGTTCGCTATAGTATTTGAGTTTCTCGAGTTCTTCACTTAAATGTAACAATCTCCTTAAACTCATGTTAAGCCCTTTATGATGTGTAATAGTATCTATGTCACTATATGCATAAACTCATATATAAAATTGCAGATGTGTGAATCCCAGTTAAAAAATTCCATAAGACAATATTTTATTTTAAATAGTATTTTTACAACATATAATTTAATTTGGATAATTATAAATTTTTATTTTTGTCTAAAAAGCATCAATATTTTTATTTTAAGATAAAATCTGATTTTAAGGTATTTGATTCCAATTATTTTAATTTGTACATATATTTATTTAATTAAATTAATTATACTAAAGTTTTAAATATATTCTCTAAAATAAATTAACTAAAGAAAAAGTGATTTTACAAAAAGGTTTATATAAAACATTATTTTAAATAATTTAAATTCAAGAATTATCTGGAGGAAATATAAGTGGCAAAAGGCCTAATTAGAATTGTTTTAGATATATTAAAACCTCATGATCCGATTATACCCTATTATGCCAAATATTTAAGTGAATTGAGTGGTGTTGAAGGTGTAAATATAACTTTAATGGAGATTGACAAGGAAACTGAAAATATTAAAGTTACCATACAGGGCAATGATTTAAATTTTGAAGAGATTTCCAAGGCCATTGAAGATTACGGTGGTTCAATACACAGTGTGGATGAGGTTGTTGCAGGTAGAACTATGGTTGAAGAGGTTACTACACCTCAGGATTGATTCTAAATGGTAGAAAAAAATAAATTATCTCCTTCCATGCTTCGCCAAAAATTCGCCGCAAGAAAGAAGGAATCTTCCAGCAGAGATGATTTAGATACTTTAAGATTTTTATCAACCCCTCAACTCTCAGATGCAATGAATGAAATCACTGGGATTAACGGAGTAATAAATGGTTTAAAATCGCTAAATAATCAGAAAATCAGTGGAAAAATTGTTACCGTAAGAACTAACGATTATGATTGGGGTACTTCGGTTAAAGCAATTGATGAAGCAGATAAAGGGGACGTTCTTTTCATATTCGCCGAAGGTGAAGATAATGCGGTTTGGGGTGAACTAACTTCTACTGCTGCAGAGATGAAAGGGTTAGCAGGTACTATAATTTATGGCGCTTGTAGGGATTTAGATGCACTTAAAAAAATGCATTATCCTGTATTTTCAAAAAAAATAATTCCTAATGCAGGTAAATCTTTATTAAATGGTGAAATTAATATGCCACTTGAATTTAATGGATATGAAGTTAATCCTGGAGATTATGTTCTGGGGGATGAATGTGGAGTAGTGGTTGTCCCTAAACCGATTTTGAGTGAAGTAATTGAAAAGACCAGCGCAATAAAATCAAAGGAGATAACCATTAGAAACCAGCTTAAATCAGGAAAATCTCTTTTAAATATACTGGGCCTAGATTAAATTCATTGTATTTTAAATTTACTTAATTTAATTAGTATTCTGAGTTTATCTAATTATGATTATTAATATTAGGAGTTTAAATGTCTTCTTTAGAAAATGAGGTTCAAAAGCAGGATGTTTTTGATTACATCCGCCAACATAAAAAAGCCATTATCTTATCATTTATAGGGGTAGCAGTACTGATTTTCGCTATTTCAGCTTTTGCAGGGCTAAATGATATTTTGATGGTTTTAGAAAAAACTAATCGCTGGTTCTTAGCACTGAACTTTGCCCTGGAAGCAGGTATTCTTCTATTATGGGCTCTGCGGTGGAAGATGATTTTGGATGTAGTTGACGAATCACCTAAATATATTAGTGTAATGGGAATGCTTTTTGCCAGCCTTTTTGGAAATAATATAACTCCTGGGGCTGCTGGAGGGGAACCATTAAGGGCTTATATATTGCGGGAAGTTAAAGGAACTCCTTTTGAAATAGGATTTGCATCTTCTACTGCGGATAGGGTGTTCGAATTCATGCCTTTTGTTATTATTTCTATACTTGCAGCAATTTTAATTTTAACTTGGAATATTTCTATTTGGACTCGCTTGATTGTTAGTGTGCTTATTATTTTATCTATAATGTTTTTCAGTGTAGTTATTTATGCAGGAGTTAATAAGGAAATCGCTCAAAAAATTGCTTTATCTGTTGCTAAGTCAGTATTCCCATTTTTTTTAAAATTAACTCGCAAAGAAATTCGATTTTCTGATATAAGTCAAAAAATTATTTTTTATATCAATAGATTTACCACGGGATTTGCAATGGCCCTTAAAGATAGAAAAGTGCTTTTAATCGGATTTTTCCTGTCTTTTGGGATGTGGGGTCTGGATATTGTGCGTATGTACGTTTGTTTTTTAGCGGTGGGAGTACATGCACCAATTCTTCCAGTGGTTATAATTTACACTATTGGGATAATGATCTCCCTGCTACCTATTTTACCGGGATCCTTGGGAATACGTGAAGCAGTTTTGATAGGGCTTTTTGCAGTAGCTGGTATTTCTGCGGATTATGTTGTGGCCGCCAGTGTTATTGATAGACTGGCCAGTTATATTGCCCCAACATTGATTGGAGCATTCGCCGCGTTTTACTATGGAAAAATAATTGTCAGCGATAAAAAACCCATCGAGGTTAAATAGATATTATTCTGTTGTAATATTACTTTCATGGCAATTTTCTTTATAAACTATTTAAAAGATTGAATATGGACTCAATTTCAATTAACCAAATAGAAATCTTTTTAAAGAGATTTTAAGGGAAAAATACTTTTAAGATAAATATTCTTTTTATATAATGGTATCGAAACATTTATATATGACTTGTGTAAAATAAGAGTACATATTAAGTTTTCGGTTTTAAAATGAAAATATTGGGAACCATTTCACACATCTCCAACAAGGGGAATATTATAGCAAGATCTAGTCAAAGCCCAGCTTTAGGGCTGCCTGTTTTTACTAAGGATAATAAACGAATTGGAAAAGTACATGATGTTTTTGGTCCTACTAAGAAACCTTATGTAACTATAAAACCATTTCGAACAAAAAATTCTGATGTATTCCACGACCAAGTTGGAGAAGAGTTGTATGTTAGCACAAAACCCGTGAAAAAATGGGGGCGTAAAAAACGAAAGAAAAGATGAAAAGTGACGTTTCCGAAACGGAAAAAGAAACTAAATGTCCAGAATGTGGCTCTGAAGATCTCAGGGGAGATTACGAAAGAGCAGAAATTGTATGTGGTAGTTGCGGATTGGTAATTGATGACAATCTGGTGGACATGGGTCCAGAATGGAGGGCCTTTGATCACGAACAAAGAGACAAACGTACTCGTGTAGGAGCACCTATAACCTATACTATCCACGATAAAGGTCTCTCAACCATGATTGATTGGAGAAATAAAGATATTTACGGTAGGGATATTCCTGCAAGAAACCGTGCTCAATGGTACCGTTTGAGGAAGTGGCAGAGGAAAATCAGAATTTCGGGGGCTACTGAGAGAAATCTGGCTTTTGCATTGAGTGAATTAGACCGGGATTCTTCCAGACTTGGTCTTCCAAGAAGCGTAAGGGAAGCAGCATCTGTAGTCTACAGAAGTGCAGTAGAAAACAAACTCATTAGGGGTAGAAGTATTGAGGGAGTAGTTGCAGCGTCACTCTACGCAGCTTGCAGACGTTGTAATGTTCCTAGAACTCTAGATGAAATTGCAGAGGTTTCAAGGGTAAGTAAAAAAGAAGTAGGTAGAACGTACCGTTTCTTGACCAGGGAATTGAATATAAAATTACCTCCAACTTCTCCTGTGGATTATGTGCCTAGATTTGCCAGTGAATTAGGGTTATCTGGAGAAGTGCAATCCAAGGCAATTGAAATAATAGAAAAAGCAATGGAAAAAGGTTTAACTTCAGGTAGGGGTCCTACTGGAGTAGCAGCAGCTGCTTTATATATAGCTTCAGTTCTTCTTGGTGAGAGAAAAACCCAAAGAGATGTGGCGGATATTGCGGGTGTGACTGAGGTCACTATTCGAAACAGGTACAAAGAACTCACTGAGCAGTTAGATATGGGTGTAACTTTATAAGTATGCCCTAAACCTTTTTTTTTATTTAAAATATTGTTTTATTTTTTATTAGATGATTATCTTATTTTTCACGATTTGGAATATGAGCTATTTTTAATACTACTATTACTTAATTTTAGAGTATTTTTCAATAGATGATTTTAATTCATTTATTAAATCATGATTATCACCACTATCATAATTTTTTAGATTTTCCCTGTAATGATACTGATTTGCTATGAAATTTTTCAATAATTTGTGATTTATTTCTTCTTGAAGCTCACCATAGCCCAGCTTATCTAAATAAATAGCATTTAATATCTGTTCGAATTGTCCTTTCACAGGAATACTAAATACTGGTTTTTTTAAATGAATTGCTTCACTTATTAATGTAAAACCGCCATTAGTAATAACCGCATTTGCATTTGCCAGATCATTAAAGAATTGATCTTCATTAAAAGATTTAAACTGTAAATTCCCTTCAACAGATTCTTTATCAAAACCATATACTACGAATTTTCCACCATTTTCTTTTAATGTTTCAATCAGCTTTAAATTAGACTTACTGGTCTGGTAAACCAAAGTATAATCTCCATATTGGGGGTTCAGCTTAAAAATTTCATTTCTTAAAATAGGGGGATACATAACTGTTTTTTCAGGATTTTTTATTTCTGGGAAGAAATAACTGGTGATTATATACCTGACTGGCCTTACAATAAATGATCTCACGACTCCTTCGGCCTTCAATTTGTCTTTTTTGTATTTGGAAGGATAATCTATTTTACATCGGGTAATGACGTGCATATTGTCAATACTGATCATGGGGATTCTTAATAATTTACTTAAAAGACTGGCATAAAACTCAAAATCTGAAACTATTATATGTGGCTTAAAATCACGGGCAACTTTATAAAGTAATTTAAGATTATCTTTTAAATCCCGAGGGAATTTTTTCATAGATTTAACAAATGTTTTAATGTCTTTAACTGCATTATCCTCATAAACAGTGTTAAAACCATAAATCTCAAAAACATTATCAAAGTTAGCTGAAAGGTATTGATACGCTCTTTCGCTGGCGAAAATAAGGATATCATAATCTTTACTTAATTCTTCTAATATCACCCTACTTCTTATGGCATGACCCATACCTTCACCGCATACTGAGTATATGATCCGTTTCCTTTCAGATTGAACTGGAAGAGAATTATTAGGTGGCAGGGGTTTTTCTTCATCTAATTCTTTTTCATAACCGAAAGTATAGTCTAAATCATCTGCACTCACTTTTTTACCCATAAAATCATAAATCGTGCTCTTACTGTATTTATATGCTAAACTTTTCAATCCTTCTTTTTCTAATCTCCGAATTGAAACCAGGACCCGTGGGCGTCTTAAAACTTTAAAATTGCTTATTTTCCCAATACGTTCTATATAATCCGTATCTTCCCCAAAATCAAGGGATTCATCGAATCCTTTAATCTCATCATGCAATTCTTTCTGGGAAATTATCCCATAGCAACCAGCACCATGTGGTTTTATGGATTCAACCATTATCATAAACCTATTAGCAAATTCGTGTAATATTTTATCTCTTTTACTATCTGAAAGAGGAATCATCTGAGTTATAGCAATTCCTAAATTTAAGTGCTCAAATTCTTCCACGGTATCTCTCAAGTATCCTTCTGTAAGTATTAAATCAGAGTCTAAGAATAATAAGAGTTCCCCTTGAGCTCTTTCAGCCCCATTATTTCGTCCAATAGCGGGTAAACCTCCTTCTACGATTATACAACCGTAAGATTGAGCAACTTTCCGGGTCTGATCTTTTGATTGGGCATCTGCAATAATGATCTCATAATCAGTGAAATTCTGACTTTTTATACTATCCAGTAGCTGTGGCAAGTATTCTTCTTCATTGTAAGTAGGAATGATAATGCTAATTTTTACCATGATATCTATCTCAAAATATATTAATGTCTGATTTAATCATTTATTTCTTATTTTTAATTAAGTTTTAATTTATTATAGGTCTATTTTTTAATGAAACTGATTTAATTTAATCATTTACTGCTAAAAAAATGAGAAAAAGTTCCATGATATGAAAAATCCACGGGCCTTACCTTCCAAGGATTTTGTTAATTCATTAAGTAGTACCATCTCATTGTAATGTGGAGCTAAATGTAAAATAATCCTGTCACCTTCTTTTTGATAGGATACTACATCATACCCATCTAAATTAATCGGTTCTGTAGATCCAATAATCGTAACCTCATAATATTCTGTATTGGACCCCATTAAACTCAAAAAAACCCTTAAAATAATCAATAATCCTATAATAACTGTTGGAGTAATAAGATTGCGTGGTGAAAATGGAATTTTGAGTGCTTGAATTCCTAAAAGTCCAGAAAGTCCCACCATTGCAGGAGTAGAAAACAATCCTCCGTCAATCATTCCAATCATAGTAGTTGCAAGGGCAAATATCAAAATTACCTTATGAAAATCTCTGCGATGGCCTAATGAGAACAAACCAATTATATATACTAATGGCAGTGTAATCAGGGCTATGGGGCCTAAAGGAGGAACATACTGCAATAAAGATGTTCCGGTATGGATTTGAGAAGGAACAATAATAAAATTTTTTATAATGGGGCTGATACTGGCTTTAAATATGTGGCTGTGGGTAAGACTGGTGGATGTAGGACTGGGGATAAGCGAGATAAATGTGGTAAAGATAGAAACATCAAGCTGTTGTCTAACCATTATCTCCATAACCAGCCCCATGATATAAGTAAAGACTACTAATATAATGGCTATTTTTAAGAAATCATTTTGGTTTAATTGCTTAAAATAAGAAACTTTATCTAGTTTATGCTTTAAATAACCTTTTTCGATGAATAAAGGGCTTAAAATTAGCATGGTCCCCATGAGTGTGAAAAAAAGCACGTCTTTACCTTCAGATGAACCCATAAGAAATATATGTGTGAAATAAGTAATGAATGGATCTAAAAAGTCGCTGAGAAATAATAAAACACTTAATATAATTAAAATAATTCCTAAAGTATTCATATTGCTGATTTTCACATTTTCACCTAAAATAAAAATTAAAAAAATCCTTTGATTGATAAGAAAATTCTCGCGATTTAAATAATTAATATCCTTTCAAATAATTGATTATATGGTATATAATTATTTATCTATTTTTAGAAGAGACATAATCTATAATTTAATATTTTGAGTTTTTTTCAAATCATAGACTTTATGCATTTCAAAAATAAACTTATTTTATGGATCCATTTTTAATATATATAACCCTTCTCATATTCACTGGAATTTTTGTAGGGTTTGCTACAGGACTTTTAGGTGTAGGAGGTGGATTTATACTAGCCCCTGTGCAGTTTTTTTTATTGCAGTCTCTCGGAGTATCCCCTGACATTGCTATAAGAACTGCGTTTGGTACCAGTCTAGCAGTAATATTCCCAACCGCTTTAAGTGGGGCTTATGGTCATTATAATAATAGATACGTTCTGGTAAAACCAGCCGTATATATGGGAATAGCAGGATTTGTGGGGGGGACAATTGGGGCCTTTTTTACAGCAAATATTCCTGCATATATTTTACAATTTTTATTTGGTATTTTACTGATTTTTGTGTCCTTACATTTTCTCAGATTCAAAAATATTGGGGAAAATAATGAAAAAATCTTAGAAAAACGTTTACTGTTATTTTGGGGTTTTATTGCAGGGTTCTTTTCAGGTTTACTGGGAATTGGTGGTGGGGTGGTTCTTGTTCCAATATTTGTACTATTACTGGGGTTTTCCATGTTAGAAGCAGTAGGAACATCTACTGCAGTGATTGTAATCACTTCCATAGGCGGGATTATTTCCTACGCGATCAATGGGCTTTCTGTTTCTGGATTGCCAGCATATTCTATTGGTTACATAAATCTATTTCAGTTGGTAATTTTAGCAGGTTTCAGCATACCCATGGCTAGAATCGGCGCAAATACTGCTCAAAAATTACCCGAAAAACATTTAAGAATTATTTTTGTGGGTATCTTAATATTCATAGCCCTTAAAATGTTAGGTTTATTTGATTTGCTGGGAATTAATATTTAATAAGATTAAAATAATAAAAATTAAATTATTTTTCTAAGAGGATAGCATTACCACTAACATTAACTAATATTTCACTGCCTTTGATTCCACCAATTTCAGTATAATCAATTTCAATTTCTAATATTGCATTAGCCCCTAATTCTTTAGTTTTTTCCATTAAATCAGCTAATGCTATATTGCGGGCTATTTCAAATTGATCAAATATATTAGGGGAATTTCCATTTTTAGAATTAATTACCTTCAAATCCGGTTTGAAAATGTGGGCACTGGATATTATTCCTAAATTTTTGGAAATGGATTTGTTTTTGATAGTAGTGGTAACTGCAGTAATACCATATTTATCGAGATCAATTAATTCTGGAATGATATGGTTTTCCTCTGGCTTTTGACCGGTAATTTTGTAAGTAGCTTTTGATAATAAAGTTCCTAAATAACCAATCAAATAGGTTAAAGCACCTAAAAACACGACAAAAATAAGGTAATTTACAAGTATGGGGAACGCTGCTTGAAATGCAAGGCCTAATCCACCTAGCGTAATGAAATTAATGCTTATGGGATCTTTAGGAAATACCCATGAATTAATATTTATTATTAAAAATATTAGGAGCGCACTTATAGCTCCAGTGGTTTTACCATATTTTTTCTGAGCAATTATTGTTTCTACATATCCTGCGATTAATGGGGAAATAATAAATGAAATATTAAAACCAAAAATAGCTATATTTCCCCTAATGCAAATAACAGCAGATAAAAGACCTACAGCAGTTCCTATTAGGATAGCTGCTATCCCCCATCTTTTTTCAATAAAGAAAGATTTTATTTTAGATATTACTGAAATATTTGGCATGATTTTGTCCTCTGGGCAGGTAATTGTTTCTTTGAAAATTATTTAAACTGGATAATCTTGGATAAAAAATTATTCAAATAAAACAGCAGTTCCAGAAACACTTACCATTATAGTGTTTCCCATGGTTCCACCTAGATTGTGATATACAATTCGCACACCTACCACTGCATTGCCTCCAAGTTTTTGAACTTTTTCTTCCATGCTTTTAACAGCAATATCTCTAGCTTTTTTAAGTTCTTCTTCATAAGCAGATGTTCTTCCACCGACAACATCTCTTACTCCGGAAAACATATCTTTATAAACATTAGCACCTAACAAAGCCTCTCCTGTTACTAAACCAAAATATTCAATAATTTCTTTTCCTTCAATATTGGGTGTGGTTAAAATCTGCATCAAATTTCCTCGCTCGTAAGTTTTATTATTTTCATTAGACTGATTAGAATATTCTATTAATTTTTTTATTTTAATGGTATATATAAAATCAATTTTCAATTTATAGTTTTTAGATTTTATTCATTTTTCTAGATTCAATTAAATTAATTTATGTTATTGTTGACAAAAATATAATTGGTGATTTAATGGCAAATGATAATTGGATGGGTATAATATCTGTTATAATTGGATTAGTACTTTTAATTTCCCCAACTATGGGAGTAACAGCTATTAGTATAATTTCTGGAATTATATTAACTGGTTTTGGTATATGGATGGCTATTAATGCTTTTAAAGAGAGAAAAACTAATACTAGTGTAACTGTTATCTGGATTATTTTTGCAATCATATCTCTCGCTTTTGGTCTTTCGCTTGTATTTAGGACTTTCCTAATAAGTCTCCTAGCAGGGGCATGGGTATATGTTACTGCAGTACTGTTAATAATTGCAGGAGTTCTACTTCTCTTATCTGCTAAACAAAGCAACACTAAGAAGAATATTGGGGTGATTGCGCTAGTTTTAGGATTGATTTACATTATTATGGGTGCTTTAGGATTAGATCCAATTTATATAGGGGTTGCCATTGGTTTAATATTCATTGGATATGGTGGAATTGCTTTGTGGAAAAAATAGATGTAATAATTAAATTCTTTAATTTTTTATAAAAATGATATTTGGATTGTGGGGATTTCCAAAATCCATGATTTAAAAAAAATTTATGTTTTACCATAAATCATATACGCTACCCATACTAAAATAAAAACACCGAAAATAGCATATAATATCATTCTAGTTTTTCGGACTTTATTTTGATTTTGGACTAATATTTGTTGGCATTTATCTGAACAAGTTCTCTCTTCTAGGGGGATAGGAGTCCCACAAACTGCGCAATGTCTGTGTGGTTTAGTCATTTTTACACCTCTTAAATTAAGTAGTATATTGTATTTAATATTATTTTGGAATTATAGTAGTGCCTATTTTTTCATTTAAGGCTTTTAAAAGATTGTCAGGCTGGAAACCATTGGTTATAATAGTTTTTATCCCGGATCTTTTTATCATTTGAATAGCAGTCATATCAAAAAATTCGTAAGTTCCTGCCTTAACTTCTTTATCTGCTAAAAAATCCATCATTTCTGTTGCAGTTATTTCTTCATGCATCTTAGCATCTTTGTATTTGTTAGGATCTTTATTGTAGAGTCCATCTACTGAGGTAAGGTTAACTAAAAGATCAGCCTTGACAAATTCTGCCAGTATTGCACCTACAGCATCAGTACTATGGGCCGGTTCAGTACCTCCCATGACAACTATTTTGTTAGTAGTTGAATACTCGAGTGCTTGGTGGAAATTCTCTGGCACTATT
This sequence comes from Methanobacterium alcaliphilum, assembly GCF_023227715.1. Classification (NCBI taxonomy): domain Archaea; kingdom Methanobacteriati; phylum Methanobacteriota; class Methanobacteria; order Methanobacteriales; family Methanobacteriaceae; genus Methanobacterium; species Methanobacterium alcaliphilum. Next base: position 152,348 of record NZ_JALKIF010000003.1, on the reverse strand, counting down.
GGATAGGCTTCCTGTCCAAGTGCCATAATTAATAGCTTAGCATTTAATCTGGTGACATCTATACCTATATCATCACAATGTGCCTCGCCACATCCTAATGCCCTTGCAATTTTTATATAATCTCGAGCTGGCTGGCCACCACCTACTACCACAAATATTTCATGATCCTTTTTTAATGAAGCTAAAATTTCTGAATATGCTGCAAATTTTTGGTGATCATATTCTTTGATAATAATTGATCCACCTATAGTAATTACGATTCTCATAAATCATCACCTAAATCTGAGTAATTAAACCAGAACTTAATACTAATTAATATATGGATATTTAAAATTAGATTCAGTGGGTTTTACTTTTTAATAATATTCAAATCCATTTTTTTTCTTTGATTGATAATATTATAGATGTAGTTATATATCATTAATTGTTGTAAATATGACTATTATACAGTTGATATGGATAAGTTTTATACCTTAAGATACATAACTAATATGACCTAACTGTGTCGATTATTCTATTAATTGACTTATTAATCCTAATATTGATTAAAATATTTATATGAAATCACGATTTATAATAAGTTTACTTTCTAAATAACGTTAAATTATATAAAACCCATTGAAATTAGCTTAACCTTCAATTTAAAATAATTCAATTAAAAAATTTATATTTACTGACCATATTCTCAATTGGAGTGATAATATTGACTGATGTCTCATCAAAGGAAATGTATGAATTTAAAAGAACATTAAAGGACCTTTCTGAAAAAAAAGGAAGAGGAACTGAACTTGTATCAGTTTACATACCTCCAGATAAGCAGGTTAGTGATGTTGTTAAACATATGAGGGAAGAACTTAGCCAGAGTGCTAATATAAAAAGTAAATCAACAAAAAAGAATGTGCAATCTGCAATTGAAGTTATAATGCAGAGATTGAAATTATTCCCTAAGCCTCCTGAGAAAGGTCTGGTGATGTTTGTAGGCATGATTCCAAGGGGTGGGCCTGGTACTGAAAAAATGGAAACCTATGTTTTCGAACCTTCGGAACCCATAAAAACATACACCTATCATTGTAATAGTGAATTTTATTTGGAACCATTAGAAGAAATGCTAGCGGATAAAGATGTATATGGTCTGGCAGTTCTAGATCGTAAAGAAGCAACCGTTGCTATTTTAAAAGGTAAAAGAATAGATATCGTGAAAACTCTTACAAGTGGTGTGCCTGGAAAACACAAAGCTGGTGGGCAGTCTCAAAGAAGGTTTGATAGGTTAATTGAATTAGCAGCTCACGAATTTTTAAAAAGAATCGGAGAACATATCAACGAAGCTTTTCTAGCCCTTCCTGATTTAGAAGGAGTAATTCTGGGCGGACCGGGCCATACTAAAGAAGATTTCCTTAAAGGAGATTATTTACACCATGAAATAAAGAAAAAAGTTATTACAACAGTGGATACTTCATATACTGGCGAGTTTGGCATTAGGGAAGTAATTGATAAATCCATGGATGTTTTAATGGAAATAGATGTAATGCGTGAGAAAAAGTTAGTGCAACGATTTTTGCATGAACTTATAAATGATGATGGCCTTGCATCTTATGGTGAAAAAGAAGTCCGAATGCATTTACAAATGGGTGCGGTAGAAATAGTTTTACTTTCGGAAGATATTAATTCTCAGCGAATAACTTATGAATGTTCTGCTTGTGGTCAGAGATTAGAAAAAACTTCTAAAAAAGGAGAAGAAGAATCTGAAGAGACTTGTTCTTCTTGCAATGAAAGAATTAAAATAATTGAAAGTAAAGACATTATCGATGACTTTGTAGAAATGGCAGAAGAAGTTGGATCTGAAGTTGAAATTGTTTCAACTGAAACCGAAGAAGGAATGCAACTTCTTCGAGCTTTTGGTGGTATTGGCGCAGTTTTAAGATATAGGCCTTAATCATCAAAACTAATACTTTTTTTTATTTTCAAATAAAAACAAATAAAATCAGCTTTGGGAAAATATAAAAAGGTTGGATGTCCTTTTTTAAAAAATTAATTTATCCCAGTCGACTTACTCTAATTAAAGATTCTACTGGAACGTCTTCAACTTTGGATATTCCTTTTTTATCGATAAGAACAGTAACTGCAATGGGGACAGCATCCTGATCCTTGAGAACTTTAATAACTTCTTTTATAGTTCGGCCGCTGGTTATAACATCGTCCACAATAACCACTCTTTTTCCTTCAACAGATGCGAAATTGCTACTTATTGCTCCTTTTGCATCTTCATCTTTTCTATGTTTTTTAGGGTGGAATACAGCAAGAGCTGTTTCGATGCCGGTTTCAGAATCTATTACATCGGCCATCATAGTTGCAAAAGGAACTCCGCTAACAGCAATACCGACTATAACATCTGCCGTGCCGTGTTTTAAAGCCATATCGGCTATGGCTGCAGAAACGTATCTCATCCTTGCAGAACTGCCACCTAGGCTTTCCCAGTTTATTGCAAAATCTACAGGTGTTTCTTGATTTTTATCTTCCACTTTTTTGCCAGTTGATTGTAAGGTTAACCATCGTGCAGTATCCTTTGAAACATTAAGTTCGTCTGCAATTTCTCCAGTGGTGAAACCTCTGTTGCGTAGTTCATTGGCTTTTTTTATGAGTTCTTGATTCATTTTTACAACCCCAATGAATAAAAAATAGAATTGAGTATCTTTAATTTAATAATATTATCTTTAATTAATAATAAATAAAGTATTGGGTTATTCTCCATTTAATTTGATGGGTTTATGTTCTCTTGAGGATTTCATTGCTGCAAGCACTGTGCGGAGAGCATAAATACCATCTTCCCCGGTGATTTGAGGGGTTTCATCATTAGATACGCTGTTAAGGAAAGATTTAATCTCTTCTTGCAGTGGTTCAGCGTGCTGAATCTGCACATCTTGAGCAAATTTACCATAAACATCAATACTTTGATCAATATAATCAATGGAAATAATACCGTCGGTTCCTGTAATTTCTAATTCTCTGCGTTTGTAGGGTGTGAGCCAGTTAACTTCTAAAATGCCCGTAATACCACTGTTAAATTTGGTCATGATCTCGGCATGATCTTCAAATTCACATTTCTCTAATATGGACCCCATTGTGGCGTATACCTCAGCCACGGGTTCGTCAAATAGATAGTACATAACATCTAAATCGTGAATGGCTAAGTCGATGGTCACTCCCACATCTTTTATTCTAGGTGGAAAAGGCCCGACTCTTTTGGCCGATGCGGAAACCACATCTCCAATCACGTCATTTTCAATAAGCTCTTTTGCCTTCTGAACTGCTGGGTTAAACCGTTCTACATGACCAGTCCCTAATTTAACGCCTTTTTTCTTAGCAGCTTTCACCATTTCTTTAGCTTCATTTAATGTAAATGCTATTGGTTTTTCTACTAAAACATGCTTGCCCTGATCAATAGCAGCCATAACTACATTGTAATGATGTGTTGTAGGAACACAAACACTCACCACTTCAATTTCAGGCATTTCCAGTATGTTCTCATAGTCCACATAACCTATAGTGTCGTATTTTTTTGAAACTTTGCTTAAAGTTCCTTTCATTAAATCTGAAACAGCCATTAAATTAGCGTTATCTAGACGAGAATAAACTCGAGCATGGTTGTATCCCATTGCTCCAACACCAATTACTCCCACGTTAATTTTATTCAAATATAATCCTCCATATGATTTGCAGCATTTATTCCTAATTTTTCAGCTTCTTTAATTGATCCAGTTAAATTTACTTTGGATAAGATTTTACCTTCTTTGGTAAGAAGTATTGCATTGAGATCTAGTTGATCTCCTTTAGTTCTAGCGATAGCTCCTAAAGGCCACTGACACCCAACCCCCAATTCTTCTAACACTTTTTTCTCAGCAAGAACTTCCTGAGCAGAAACGTAATGATTTAATTTTTTAATGATAGTTTTTTTGACACTATCTTTTCTAGTGATAATGGCTAATGCCCCCTGACCTGCAGGAGGAGTTAAATAATCTAAAGAGAATATCTCCTTAATATATTTAGTCAATCCCAATCTTTTTAATCCTGCTTCTGCCATTAGTGTGGCATCACACTGGCCTTCCATCACTTTTCTAATTCGAGTTTCTATATTTCCTCTTATAGGCTCTAACTTAAAATTCTTTTGGTGGTAATTACAAAATGCTTCTCTTCGCAGGCTGCTTGTACCCATTGTTGCTCCTTGTGAAAGTTCCATCCAACTTTTCTTTGAAACAAGGGCCTCATGGGGAGATTCACGTATAGGAACTGCAGCAATTGTTAGATCTTCGTCTAATTCTGTAGGAACATCTTTTAAACTATGCACTGCAAAATCTACGTCTTCGTCTAAAACGGCACGGTCAAGCTCTTTTGTAAAAAGCCCTTTCGAATCTATATTATAAAGTTGAGAATCTGTAATTTTGTCCCCGGTGGTTTTGATTATTTCTATGTCAACTTTTTCATCAGTTACTTTTGATAATTCACTTATTATATATTTCGTTTGCACTGTTGCAAGTTTACTCCCTCGGGTTCCTACAATCAATTAATCATCTCCAAAGCTTAAAGAGGGCCTAATAAAATTAATTAGTCTTTAATTTACTCATCTTAACTTATCTGAATTTTTAGGTATAATACTATAATATTAATTTGATATTTTTTATATTTTAAATAAAAGATTTTTATAACAACATGAATTAGGTTTTTATAATATAAATATATTCAATCACTTATTTTTATTGAAATTAATGCACACAATCTCTTTTTTAAGTATCTTTTCTTAAAAATTTTTTATTACTATTTTATCGCAATTCTAAATTAGAATAATTTGACCGGTAAATAAAAATTATTGTTTTTGCTTGATTTGTTATAGCGTAATCAATTGCCTTTTGTGGGTTTTCAATGTAAACTGGTTTTATTTCCATTTTTTCTTTAATTCCTTTTCCTAATTCATGAGTAAGGATTATATTGTTTTCATTAAATATTAGATCTTTTTTTAAAATATTTTGAAGAAGATCTGATGCTTTAATTTCATCAATCTCTTCACAAGTTATTCCATACTGTCCGCCTAATATTATAAATGGACTAGGCATGGTTTTAGCCATTTGAATTGTTTTTTCAATGGCTTTAACATTGATTCCGGGATTGATCTCTTCAATGATAACTGCTTTATCTTTAACTTTAAGAGAGCTGCGCCCAAGAAGACCAGAAAATTGTTTAAGTCCTATTTGTATTGTTTTTATAGGCATATTTAATGTTAAACACCCACATATTGCTGCAAGGACATTACTCACATGATGTGGTGCAGGAGCAAATGTTTCAACAGAAAAAGAACAATTTAATACTTGATTATTCGTTGTTTTGACTCCTTCAGCTTTTATCTTAAATGAAGTTTGTTTTAGCCCATATTTTATATTATGTGCATATAAGTTAGCATATTTGTCATTCAAGCTGAATGTATTAATTCTTTCTCGCATTAATTTTTTTAAATCACTGTAAAATTCATTTAATGTTTCATGATCGCAGCAGGTAATCTTACTTTGGAATATTTGGCGTTTTGCTTTGCTTGCGGTACTTCTTCCCTGGGCAATAGAATAATTTTCAGATATATTAGTCAGTATTCCCACGTCTGCCAGTCCAGTTCCACCTAAAGACGATTCAAATATGCACATATTGTAATCATAATCTTCTGCCAATCTAATTGTTTCAATAATACTAGCGGGGGTAATGCTGATATTCTTTTTAAGAATTATATCTGAACCCTGGTTACAAATAGATGCCCCAAGGCTGCTTAATACAAGAGGATTTTCAGAAGTTAGAATTGATTTGAGCATCCCTGCCACACTGGTTTTTCCTTTAACACCCGTAATTTCTATCACGGGCATTTTTAGAGATTTTTTCCATTCTTTTAGAATAAGATTAACTGCCTGATGATGAGTCAGGTGAATATTTAAATCAAGAGGAGAGTGAATCGGGGCAATAATACAAAAATTTTTTAATTCCTCTGGCTCAGGGAGGTTGCTAATTAATTTTATTCTTTTATTTTTCAAATCAGCTATTTGCTGGTTTGACATTGTTTGATATAAGTCCCATGCCCATATTTCATTAAATTGCGATGTTTTGGAAAGCTCTAAAGCTATGGTAAATCCACTGTGAGTTAAATCGATAATTAAAGCATTCATTAGCAACCCTCAAATGTAAAAATAGAATTTTTTGTTATTTGATCATTCAATAGATAGTATATATTAAAATTAAAATTTAAGAGGAATTAATTAGGTGTGCTTATTCCTCCTTCAGTGAGTTTTTCTCTCACTTTTTTATAAAAACCTTTGTTTAATCTAACAAAATACGCGTCGGTGTCTGATTTTTTAAAAATTAACTCTTCTAAAAAGTTGATTTCTTCTTCAAATTGACCATCAATAACAGCTATGGCTTTTTTACCTTTCCTTAGTAATTTAACTTTTATTTCACTTTTGTTAGAAACTACTATAGGTCTAGCACCTAATTTAAATGGACATATTGGGACAATTAAGAAGGCTTCTACTTTCGGATCCACAATTGGCCCTCCAGCAGACATTGAGTAGGCAGTTGATCCGCTAGGGGTTGCTATTATAAGTCCGTCTGCTCTTAATTCTTCAACAACTTCATCATCTACAGATATTTCAATATGGAGCATTTTAGCAGGTTTACGGGTCATCATTACAACTTCATTCAAGGCCGAGGGGAGTTCTCTTTCATGATACACCCTTAGTTGGGTCCTCCGTTCAATAAAATAATTGCCTTTAAGGACTTCTTCTAAAGCTTTAAAAGCGTCTTCCGGATCAATTTCAGTTAAAAAACCCACTGTTCCAAGGTTTATTCCAAAAATAGGTATGTCCTTCTGGTTAACAAAACTTTGAGTTCTCAAAATGGTGCCATCACCACCAATTGCTATAACCATATCCGTATCCATATCTTCCATATCAATGAAATATTTTTCAAATTCAGGAAGCTCCTGGGCAAGTGATAAATCTATAGAAAGATCTATATTTTTTGATAGTAAGAATTTGATTATTTTTCTGGCAAATTCCACTGATTTGGGCATATCTAATCTAGCTGCAAGACCAATATGCATTAAATTACCTCCATATTTTTCATTATTTGTTGATGTAGTTTTTTATTCCCCGCGGCAATAATGGATGTTCTGGCGCTTACATTTAGAAGACCATTTAAATCATTACCCTCCTGATCTGTAATGATTCCACCTGCCTCCTCAACAATAAGTTTTGCAGCAGCAACATCAACCACCCGTAAGTTTCCTCTCAGATCCATAAATGCATCATATGTACTGTTGGATACATAGGATAATTCTATAGCTACAGATCCCAGTATTCTCATTCGCCTTATCATTTTGCAAACATTATTCACCTGACTGAATTTGGTGCCATAGATAAAAGCCCCCATTGAAGAACGGTTTAGCTCATTTTCTAGGGAAGGATAAACTTTTTCGCCGTTTAAAAATGCGCCTCTACCTTTAATTGCTTCATATAACTCTCCCGTAGCGAAATTTTTCACAAAACCCATTTTAACATCATTTAATGATGGTTTTTCCGGCCCTGGTATGTATTCTGCAATTGCAATTGAAATTCCATATATGGGGATCCTTTTCACAGCATTAGTTGTCCCATCGAGAGGATCAACAACAAAAATAATTTGTTTATCTGAACTTTCGCTTTTGGAATTGGAATTGAGGTCATATTCATTTAAATTTTCATCTGAAGATTGTCCTATATTTAGGATTCCAATCTCTTCGCTTATTAGTGTAACTGGCCTAGAGGTGCTTTCCAGCACTCCAATCACTTCATCTTCTGCTACAATATCAATAAGTTTAGATGGGGTACCATCTGCACCCATTTTTATATTTTCATCGGCTTCTTTTTTACCAACCAATGGAGAAACTGCTTTTCCAACCTGTTCGGCCATTTTAATGCCTATGCTTCTCCAAAGCTGTAATTCGGACTCTTCCATTTAAACCGCACCATTTTAAAGATTAAATCAACTTTTTTATTAATATATATTATTATGATTATTATTAGTTTAACATGGTTTTTATTTTTTACCATATTCCTAAATTAGAAACGGTTTTTAAGGGAGGAATATTTCTATTTTCTGTAAAAAAAAAATAATTTTGTAAATAAGTTTAATTTTATATGAATCCTGATTTATTCACCTAAATAAACTACCGCCGCAACAGCAGCGCCCTGTTTTTCTACTTTATGATTAATTTCTTCAACAACCAGTTCCTTTATTTCCAGATTTCTTACTTTCATCATATATTTGACCATTGAAACTGCTTTTTCTCTTATCTTATGGGGTTCTTGATTTATTCCTGAATGTTCGACCACACAACCAAAATCTGCAGATGTGGCTACTGCGATAGCTGCAGAAATAAGATCTCCCTCATTATCTGAGCTGACATGGGATAATACACAGTTAATCATATCTCCTGGCGTTAATTGAGGTACTTCTACTATTTGAGTATTGTGGGGAAGAATACTGGAAACTTTGATTAAATTCACATCACCAATTCCAGCATTTAAAAGAGCGTTATCAAATGCATTTAATTTACTTGGTCCTTCTGATTTACCAGATGTTATTGCAACTTTCATTTTATCACAAATTTATTTTTAAAATATATAGTTAATGGGTTTATGTAGGGTTATTAAGTTTTTAAGGCATCTAATCAATATTTTTATTAATATAATTTAGTATATGGTGTTAAATTTTAAATTGATTATCTTTATTCTGTTTTTAATTTATTTAAATGCTTTATAACATGTTTAATACTCAATAATTATTTTTATTATTTAAGCATTATCAAATATATTGGATCTTGGTTAAAACAAGTTTAATATTAAACTTTATATGCTGGTTTAATTTACTATTAAGTAACTGATTAAATAATATGCTATTAATGTCTTGAAATGCTTAATCTTAGACTTTGAGCTAATAGAAAAAGACTGTTTAGAATTATCATATGTTCAATATAAATATGTAGTTTAACATATTACTAAAAATATTAGCATCATTGATGTCTAACTGATCATTTTAAATAATGTATTTAAATATTGCATTTATCAAACGATTAATGAATAAATTTTGTTTAATCTGTAATCATAATTCACATACCTGATTTTAGAATATATTAGGTATTTCTATATTTTGGAGGTAAAATAATGTCAAAGAAAGTGGTAGAAGTTAAAACTTTAAAAGTAGGTAAATACGTAATATTGGATGGCGAAGCATCAAAAATCACCAGTATCTCGACTTCATCTCCGGGTAAGCACGGTTCTGCAAAAGCTCGTGTAGAAGCTTTAGGTATATTTGATAAACAAAAAAGAAGCATTGTTAAACCAGTAGATACTAAAATTGACATACCAATAATTGATAAAAGAACCGGTCAAGTACTTGCTATTATGGGAAGCGACGTCCAGTTAATGGACTTAGAAACTTATGAAACCTTTGAAATTCCTATCCCTGATGAACTACGAGAACAATTAATTGAAGGGGTAGAAGTAGAATACATCTTGGCCATGGGTAACAAAAAACTCATGAGAACTAAAGGTTAAAATTCTTAAAAAATCAGCAAATGATTTATAAATAATAAACATGGGAATATGAGGATATAATGCTCTTTTATACTCATAACCCTTCGAAATTTGCTTTTTCAAGGGAAAAAACTGATATTGGTGTTCATCATATTGATGATCATATTCCTCAAAATCTCATTAATTCTAAAATTCCATTAAAAGATAAGTCAGATAAAATATTTGGTTTAATAGGGGTTCCTTTTGATAGCACCACTACTTACAAGCCTGGGGCACGTTTTGGTCCGGCTGCAGTACGTGAAGCATCTTATAATTTTGAAAACTACAATATGTCCTTCAATTGTAGTTTGAGTTCTATTTTTTTTGATTTTGGTGATGTAGAAGTATCCCCTGGAAATTTTAAGAGAACATGTTCTAACTTGCAGGAAACTGTTTTGGAGTTATTAGAAAATAGAATATCTCCAATTGTAATTGGTGGGGATCATAGTATAAGCTATGGTGTATTAAAAGCGTTTAAGACATTTTCGGATTTGGATGAAGTTACAGTGGTGCATTTTGATGCCCATATGGATATAATTGATACTTATATTCAAGAGAAATATTCTCATGCAACTGTCATGCGCCGAATTTTTGATTTAAATCCTAAAAAAATTATTCAAATTGGGGTAAGGTCTGCTTCTTTAGAAGAAATGGATTTTGTAAATGATCAAAAGATAGAATATTATACGGCATCAGATGTTCGCAAGGATATTGGGATAATTAAAAATGTTTTATCCAAATTACAAGGCCCCATATACTTGACAGTAGATATAGATGTTCTTGATCCTTCTTATGCGCCCAGTGTGGGTACTCCTTCTCCTTGTGGTATTAGTCCCTGTCATGTGGAAGATTTGATTAAAATATTGGCTAATAAAGATGTTATTGGCATGGATTTAGTAGAAGTCGCTTCTGATAGTATTGGTGATATGACTTCGATTAATGGGGCAAAAATAATTTATGATTTCCTGTGTTTACAAGAATAGATTCAATTTAGGATCATATAACTAAAATGAATTCATTGGAACGCTATACCTTATTTTTAGTTATTATCTGCTTTAATTATTAAAATCAATATTAAATTTGTCATTAACCATAAATTATAATATAACTAAAAGCATCACATATTAACCTAGCATAATTCTAATTTTAATTACCATGATTTATCCACAAAAAATATTGTGTGGTATAAGAATTAAGCTTGTTAGTGAAATCATTTGGTAAGTTAATTAGATTAATTAACTGTTTATTGGAATTAAATTAGCGTATGGTGAATTTATAAAGCAATAAATCATAAAATTAATTTTGTAGGTGTAATAATGAATACAAGAGAGGTAGAGCTTTCCGGCCACATAATTGATAGTCTTATACTTCCTAAGACTCTTGATATAATAATGGATATGGGGGGAGACTTTAAAATAATTGAATTTGAAATTGGAAAGAAAAAAACAGATATAAGTCATGCAAAGATTCTTGTCTCTTCTCCAAGGCCGGATCATCTGAATGAGATTTTAGATGAATTAAGTGAAATTGGAGCATCCATATCTGAAATAAAAGATGTTGAGCTACAAAAATCTGAAAAAGATAGAGTTATACCTTCTGAATTTTATTCTACTACTAATCACACCACACATATTCTTTATCAAGGAGAATGGATTTTGGTAGAGGATATTGAAATGGATTGCATGATTGTACTGGATCCTATCCAAAAAAGAGCTTTTTGTAAACCTATAGGGCTCATCGAGAAAGATGATTTGATTGTTGTGGGAAGAGAAGGAATAAGGGTCACTCCCCCAGAGAGACCTCGAGGTAAAAAAGGAGTCTTTGAATTTATGGGCAGTGACGTGTCCTCTGAAAAACCACTCATGTCTCTGATTAAAAATATTGCCGATGAAATAAGGGAAATTAAAGAAAGGGATGGTAAAATAGCAATAGTTGGAGGGCCAGCTATTGTTCACACGGGATCTGCATCTATCCTAGCTCAAATGATAAGGGAAGGTTATATTGATGCTATATTGGGTGGAAATGCTCTAGCCACTCATGATATTGAAAATGCATTGTATGGGACTTCCTTGGGTATTTGTGTTAAAAGTGGAGAAGCTGTAACTAGAGGTCACCGCCACCACATCTCGGCTATAAATGAAATTAACACTGCTGGGTCTATTAAGGATGCGGTAGAAAAGGGAATCTTAAAAAAAGGTATAATGTATGAATGTATAAAAAATGATGTTCCATTTGTACTTGCAGGGTCTATAAGGGATGATGGACCTTTACCTGATGTTATAACTGATGTTATAGAAGCTCAGGATGAAATGCGTAAATATGCTCAGCAAGTTGACATGGTTATCATGATCGCCACCATGCTACATTCTATTGCCACAGGTAATGTACTCCCGTCTAAGGTTAAAAGCATATGCGTGGATATTAACCCGGCTACAGTAACTAAGCTTTCAGATAGAGGAAGTGCCCAGGTAGTAAGTATTGTAACTGATGTGGGAGCGTTCTTGCCCATGTTATTAGATGAATTAAAGTCGGAAGAATAATTTCTACTGGCACTCTATTTTTTAAGATTCCGGTTTAATACATCTTTTAATCAGATATATTGGATCAAAATTTTATTATTTTAAAGTTATTTCTTACAGTGATCACAAAGTAATAAAATGAGATTAAAACAAGGGCTAGGATTACTGAATTAAATCAAAAAAGGCATTCTATTGATTTTATTATCCCAATTTCATTATTGGAGTACACAGATATGAAAAGCCCTGCAACTAAAAGAAACAGAACCTTTTTCTGATTTGACTATATTTCAAAAAAAATCTGGTTTGCATTTCTTCTGGGTTATAGGTGACAAATATTAATATTGCCTCTATAATGCATAACATAACACATATTAAAACAATTAAGTTGATAATTATCTAAAACGGACATTAATCCACTCATATTAACCATATTTTATTTTCATAAATATTTATCACATTGTTGAACGATCTTTGATTTTAATGATTATTGTTCTTTCCAGATTGATATGCCAAAAGACATTATTAATCCAAAATCTAATAAAAATTAATTACCGAATAAAATTTTTTACATACTTTAGTTAAGGATTGGGGAAAATGGATGGAAAAACCAGAAAAAATATTAAAATAGGATCCGAAGTTAAAATAGTACTTAAAAAAGATCAAAGAAGCGGTAACTTGACGAAAGGTAAAGTTAAAAATATATTAACAGGCTCACCATTTCATCCTCATGGGATCAAAGTTAGACTTGAAGATGGTCGCATAGGTAGGGTTAAGGAAATTATTAATTAGTAAAAGAGCAGTGAATCATTAATTAATGATTTATATCCTATGATATTTCTATAAGTTACATTATTGAAGGTTTGAATTGAGGGATGATGATGATAAGAGGAAATATTCTAAATGTTTTCACCGGTGAAATATATCCTGCTGAGATTGAAATTGAGTCGGGTATAATAAAATGTGTAAAGAAAATAAAAGGGAATTTCAAAGGATTATTGGTTCCGGGATTAATAGATGCACATATCCACATTGAAAGTTCCATGTTAACTCCTTCTTTTTTTGCACATGCTGTGGTTCCTCATGGCACAACAGCAGTAGTTGCTGATCCTCATGAAATTGCCAATGTAATGGGCACAAAGGGAATAGATTTGATGATTAAAGACTCTGAAAATGTTCCATTAACTTTTTATTTCACAGCACCTTCCTGCGTTCCGGCCACTCCTTTTGAAACATCAGGGGCTACAATAGAATCTAATCAAATCGATTTTTTAATGCAGAAAGATCAAATCGTGGCTTTAGGCGAAATGATGAATTTTCCAGGAGTCATAAATGAAGATTTTTCGGTTATAAATAAAATAAAAAGTGCTCAGTTCAATAGAAAACCCGTAGATGGCCATGCTCCTTTATTGTCAGGTGAAGATTTATGTAAATATATTTCAGCAGGCATTTCCACTGACCATGAATGTAGTTCTGCTGAAGAGGCATTGGAAAAGAAAGAACTGGGTATGAAAATCATGATTCGAGAAGGTTCGTCGGCTAAAAACATGGAAGATTTAATTGAGATTGGTGGCGATTTTTTAGTCTCTGATGATAAACATCCTGAAGATCTTTTAGAAGGACATCTAAATAAATTGGTTCAAAAAGCAATCAGTTTAGGAATGGATCCTCTTCAGGCCATTAGGATGGTTACCCTAAATCCAGCCCAACATTATTCTTTAAAAATGGGAGCTATAGTTCCAGGTAATCAGGCAGATTTAGTACTGGTGGATAATCTGGAAAACTTTGAAGTGGAAAAAGTTTTCATTCGGGGTGAACTGGTTGCTGAAGAGGGTAAATCATTATTTGAACCGGTCACTATATCTGGGGAGAGCAGTATTCATGTAGAACAAAAGAGCCCTGAAGATTTTAATATTAATCTTTCAGGAAAAAGTACTTTGGTTAGAGTGATTAAAGTTTTAGAGGGGCAAATTGTAACCTCTGAGATGGAAGCAGAATTACCTATAATTGATGGTAAGATAACTGCAGATATTCAAAAAGATATTCTCCCAATTTCTGTTGTTGAAAGATATGGTCATGGGAGAATGTCCAAGGCATTTGTAAATGGATTCGAAATTAAAGAAGGAGCATTAGCATCCAGTGTAGCACATGATTCTCATAATATCATTGTGGTAGGTACCAGTTACGATTACATGGCTAAGGCAGTGAATCTTTTAAGAGAAAATCGAGGAGGTTTAGTTGCGGTTTCAAAAGATATTCATAAATTTTTGGATTTACCTGTAGCAGGTCTCATGAGCAACTGCGATGCGGAAACAGTATCTTCAAAGTTAAAAGAACTTCATAAAATTGCCCGAGAAATGGGATGTTCATTAGAATCTCCTTTCATGACCATGTCATTTTTAGCGCTTTTAGTAATCCCCCAACTTAAATTAAGTGACAAGGGTCTTTTCGATGGAACAAAATTTGAATTTGTTGAGGTTATAAAAAAAATAATAGAATGAATCGTAATAAAAATTATTCTAAATTATTATATTCACTTTTTATTTTAGTAATAATCTCTTTCATGGATAGTTTATCTTCTTTGCTACCTACTTTTTGAACTACGCGGTTCATTTCTTTTATTCGCCCCCAATAACTAATTTGGGTATTTTTATCTGCTAAATTCATACGGGTGTAATGGATGAGTGATTCTATAACTGCGTAAATCCCTCGATTTAAAGGTTGGTTGAACTCCTTTATTTTAACAACATTTTTAACTTTCCCCGTTATTATGGACATATTTGCAGATCCTAAACTATTATTTTTGGTTATATCTTTGATTTTTTCAGTTTTTACCATAAAAAAAGCATCAGCTTCTTCAATATATGGATACTCTTTATAATATTTGAAATTATCCTCTGAAATATCTGATAGGGTAGTTTTAGTAAATATTAATGAATTTTTTGTTAAATTAACTACAAAAAAATTAGATCTTTTTATATTTTCCAGAGTATGGGTTCCATCATATAAATATAAAATCACATGTTCAGGGTCTTTGCATAATACTCCAATTGGTGCTGCATTGGATGTTTTGTCCGGATTTTCAGTGGTTATTATACATTCATATAACTCACCATTTTTCATACCTAAATATTTTAAATCCCCTTTCTTTGAAATTAAACTTCTTTCCACAATATTCTTGTGATTCATATTATCCCTTATGTGGTATGTTGTTCTTAATTTATTTTTTGGAGTTAAAATCAATAATTTGATTATATAACTTAGACTTTTAGTGTGGGCTAACTCTTTTTGATTATATCCTGAAATATTGTCTTTGACTATTAATTTTTATAATAAATATTATATTAAATCAAGTTAATATTTGACTTATGGAAATTGAGAAATTGAAAGAAGCACTTCAAATACTCACATCATCGTCAGAGTTTGCTATTCTGGTTCCAGAAGTAAGAACTAATCTGGTTATGGCTAAGGAAAATGCTCGGAATGAAAAAGATGTTGCGGGTTTTCCTGGTAGGATAACCGCTGCACACGGACGTGCTTTTGCATGCATGGAACCGGAGTTTGGTGCATCATCCCACATGGCCAGAATGATTATCAATATTCAAAAATACGATTCAGATAAGAGAAGCGCTATTAACTTGAAATATCACCCAAAAATAATTGAGATTTGTCAGAAATTAGGCCTTAAGGTTTCTTCATATGATCGTAATTTAGAACCAAAGGATGTTCAGAATATGGAGGGCGGGACAATACCTTGGGGTGTTAGTGCAGCAGTTGAAAAGATTGGTGAAGTTCCCGATGTGATTTATCATACTGGTGGTTGGGGTAAAGAACCTATAGTATGTTTATTAGCTCCAGATGCTATCGAAGCAGCTCGCACATCAGTGTGCATAGCAAAACTTTTCATGGATTTAATTAGAAAAGATATTATTTAATAAAGTCAATAATCAATAGAACTTTCAAAAACTTTTACAAAAATAACTAAAATAGTTTTCTAAACTTTAAAAACTTTTTATAAGTAATTATTATCAACGAACATTAATTTAAAAAATAGAAATTATTAAATAATTTTCCATGGGTTACTCGAGGATTACTATTACGAGGGAATATCATGAAATATGACATGTACTATGAGATGTTGGATCAACCCAAGTCACTTAAAGATACTTTTCAAGCAGAAAAATCTCATATGAAAGAAATTTCAGAAAAAGTTAAAGATATGGATAACTTATATTTGGTGGGCTGCGGTAGCTCTTTATCCACATGTTATTCAGCTAAAGATGCTTTATCAATGGTTTATGATGCAAATATAAATGTTTTTACAGGATATGAATTTTATTATCATAAAAAAATCGATAATGAAAATTCAGGACTCATATTGACTTCACAATCAGGTGAAACTGCTGATACATTGGCAGCACTCAGGAGAGCTAATGATCTGGGCCTTCAAACAATCACCATAACCAATGAAGAAGAAAGTAGTATGATGAAAGAATCGGCCCATGCAGTTTTAACTAGATGTGGTAGAGAAAATGCTATTTTGGGGACTAAAACATATGTTACACAATTAATGTGTTTATATCAGATTTTATTCAATGCTTATGATACTCCTGATTCTTCTGAAATTCTCAAACAATTAAAAACATTACCTGGAATCATGGAATCTCAGATTAAATCAACTGAAGTTGAAAATATGGAGCTGGCCTCTAAATTTAAAGATGAAGAACTCTTTTATTGTATGGGGAGCGGTCCTAATTATGGTCTGGCTTATAAACTTGCGCTAACAATGTTCATGGAAGGGGCATTAAAACATGCATGCCCTCTTTATTCTGGCGAATTTCGCCATGGTTTAATTGAGCGCGTGGAAAAAAATGTGCCTGTTGTATTTTTAGATGCCGGCTACCCTGGAGATGCACTGACCCAGAGAGCATTAGAATTTTGTGAAAATATTGGTGCTCAAAATATAGTTTTCAAAATGAGTGACTATGCGGACATTAATAATTTATTGGCACCGTTTTCCCTGGTTATTCCGTTAGAATGGTTCATATATTATTTAGCACATTATAATAATGAAGATCCCGGAAGTACCAGGCATATTGGAAAAGTAAGATATTGATCGGGGTTTGTTATTCTATTCAATCATTTTTTTATTTAATTGAGTAATGTTTGTCTAAAAAGAATATTTAATTAAAATATTTTCAACGATCTATAGAAAAAATAATTATTTTTTTTAAAAATTAATTAGGGGGTAAGAAATAATCCCTATAAAATAAATAAAGGATTATTTTATTTTAACATTGAATTTCTTTTTAACTTCTAATTTAGGAAGTTCAACAGTCAAAACACCATTTTCGAATTTTGCTGTAGCTTCTTCAACTAGGACTTTTTCGGGCAATCTTTGAGATCTCATTGCTTCCCCGTACTTGCGCTCTTTCTTGTAGTAATTCGCATCTTCAACTTCTACTTCTTCTTCGAATTGTGCAGTAACAGTGATTTTCTCTTCTGAGAGTTCAATGTTTATATTTTTTTTATCAACACCAGGAAGATCTGTTTTCACCACAATTTTTTCATCGGTTTCAATGACATCCATGGTTGGCTTTTCTGGGACTGCTTCGGTGTACTCTGATATCTTTTTTTCAAGGTCATTTTGCATGTCTTTAATACTTTTGACCATGTCGTCCATCATTTTTTCAGCTGCAGATTTTCTTTTCTCAAGCATATCTTTGTGCTTTTCGATTTTTCTATCTAATTTTTTCTTTTCGCTCACCAAATTCCTCCAGCCTATTTATTATTTCTGAGACTCCCATCCCTTGGGAAACAGAAACCATCAATGGTTGTTCTAGCTTATTAATATATTTTTCTAAATACTTAATGTTATCTGATAAGTCCATTTTGTTAAATAAAGAGATCACCGGGGTTTTAAATAGTTTTTTAACTTCTTCATAAAGTCTAAATTGACTATCTAATGGATATCCACAAGTTTCAGATGCATCAAAGATGAATAATATAACGTCTGCCAAGTGTTCTAATGCCACCATGGCATTTAATTCAATTTCATTCATATCTTTGATAGGGCGATCCAGGAGACCGGGAGTATCGATTATCTGTATTTTTTTCCATTTACGTTCCATATGTCCAATTTGAATCCCTTTAGTTGTAAATGGATAATCTGCTACTTTTGGCTCGGCGGTGGTAAGTTGCCGGAGTAAAGTTGATTTTCCAACATTAGGAAAACCAGCAATAACTACAGTTGTGGCTTCAAAATCAACAGTGGGCATATTTCTTAGATTTGCTTTAGCAAAATCTAAAAAGTCCAAATCCTTTTCAATTTTGTTAACTACTGAAGCAACTCTCCCAAATGCTTGTTTTCTGAGGTTAGCTGCATTTTCTGGCCTAGTACGCCTTATTCGAGAAGTGTAATCTTTTTCTAATTGTGTAATTATGCCTACTGCCCAGTTTAGGCCACCTAAAGATTGTTTCATCTGATCTACACCAACAACAACGTCGATGTAGTCTTGATAAAATTCAGGCAAGGATTCAATATCTGGAACCCTATCCAGTATCATTTTTATTCGGTCTATAATTACATCACAAGCAGTTTGCACTCTCACTTCTTCAATACGTTTTGATTTTTTATTTCTATGTATCTTAGAAGTTCTGACCAAGGCAGCAGCTTTTTTTGCTCTTCTAAATCCTTGATCGAGAAGTTCATCAGGGGTAGGGACGGTTGGTATTATCATGAAATCACGTTTTAATTATTTTAAGTTTTAAAGATTTATCAGTAAGATTTATTAAATTTCTGTTTAAAAGACGTATAAATTAATTATAATAATTAATTAGATAATGATTCAAGTTAAAGATAGTTTATCTGAATAAAAAATTTTTAAAATTAATTTATTATTTATTTCAGTTACTTATTAATATTATTTGTTATTTTTCGTAAAATATCTGGGCTTGAAAACTGAAAATCTTTGTTTTTGTATCATGCCAGCAATCTGGTGCAAGTCCTGCTTTAATGCAAGTATTGCAAAGAAATTCTTCAGCATTCCACTTCCATTCCACTGGCACTTGGGGTAATAAAATACCTTTATAAAAATCTTTTTCAATTATTAAACCATCTTTTCCTACTTCAATTTTTTCTAAATATTCTGAGGAAGTTTTAACTTCAACTAATTGGGGTTTGGTTAAAACGCTTATTTCAAGATCTATGTCTGGAAGTTCTGATTTTTCCACAGAATTAAAACGTGGATCAGAGGTTGCTGCAGATATTGCCACTTCAATTATGGTATTAACCAGAGGCTTGAATGGTTCACAGTATCCAATACACCCTCGAAGGTTTCCATGTTCACTTAAAGTAACAAAAGCGCCCTGCAATTTTTTAACTGTTTCAGGTGTATCAGAAGGAACTTCCAATATTTTGCCTTCATTCAAATAGGTTTCTATTGCTTTTCGAGCTAACTTTAGGAGAAATTTACCATCTTCTTCAGATAACATCACATGGCACCTCCCACCATAGCATCTTGTATTCGTACGTGAGGGCCTCCATCACCTACAGGGGCGGTTTGGCCGGATTTACCACAAAAACCAATACTCATCTTGAAATCTGATCCCACACCATCAACACTTTTCAAGGTCTCCATAATATTACCAGATAATGAAACATCTCTAAGTGGTTCTTTTATTTCACCATTTTCAATTTTAAATGACTCAGCAGCATTAAATTGGAATATACCTTTACCTGTATCGACCTGTCCTCCCCTAGAACCTTTAAGATAAATTCCATCTTTTATATC
Organism: Methanobacterium alcaliphilum; assembly: GCF_023227715.1. Classification (NCBI taxonomy): domain Archaea; kingdom Methanobacteriati; phylum Methanobacteriota; class Methanobacteria; order Methanobacteriales; family Methanobacteriaceae; genus Methanobacterium; species Methanobacterium alcaliphilum. The sequence goes on along the minus strand of NZ_JALKIF010000003.1, from coordinate 132,401 downwards.
TTCTAATAACTCATTGAATGTTAATTCTCCTGGTTTAAGATAAGTGTTACTCATTCGAACAATGGGTTGCTCACTGATGATGGAACGAGCATTACCTGATGGCTGGAGGTTAAGTTTTGATGCAGTTTCGCGAGAACTTAAAAGGGATTTTAAAACGCCTTCTTTGACAAGTACGTTTTCTTTTGTTTTCACACCTTCGCTGTCATAAGCATAATAACCAAAAGCATCCATACTAGCATCATCAATAATAGTAACCAGATTAGATCCAATTTGTGTGTCCATTTTATTTTTTAATATTGAATCATTCTGTAAAATTAAATCTGCTTCTGCTGCATGGCCCAGTGCTTCGTGGATAAAAACTCCAGTTAATTCGCAATCAGTTACCACTGGAAATTTGCCGGAAGGTGGCGTACTTGCAGAAAGCAATCGGACAGCCTTTTCACCAATTTTTCTTCCAAATTTTTCTATATCTGCATTTTTGAGTACCTCAAAGCCACGAGCCCCACCCATACTGCCATGGCCAAATTGTATGACTTCTCCTGAGGATGCAACAGCATTTAAAAACATTCCTACTCTGGATTCGTCCATATGTATTGATGCTCCTTCAGAACTCATAAATATAGTGCTGCCTTCCATATCCACGTAGTTTACCGTAGTACTCACTACTTTTTCTATGTTGGTTGCATAATTGGCTTCTTTGATCAGGTCCTTTTTTTCTTCTGTAGAAACTTCTGAAGGAGGTATTTTAGCAGGAGATTTAATATTGCTAACTACTGGTTCATATGGTGCTAATTCTATATCACTTTTTAATGATTGGGCAAGTTTAAGTGCATAATTTCCTATTTCATCTAATTTACTTAAATCATTAGTAAAGGCAAAGCCCCAAGCCCCATCTTTAAGAACTCTTACCCTACCTCCCCGGTCGAAACCGGATTTGATTTCCTGTATTTTCCCATCTTTCATTAAAATAGAAGTATTATTACCAGTTCCTGCCCTTATGTCTATGTAATCTGCTTCTTTTTCCAAAGAATGAATTATTTTCCTAAAGAAATCCAAATCCAGTTGATTTTTCATTTTATCTCCCTTTTTTTTAAATGTATCCGTTATTTTCAGTTAATTTACATAATGCTAATCGATTTATCATAACTTGAATAGATATGGTGAAAATTTCAAATTAATATAAAATCATTAATTAACTTTATTTTTTAAGGTAATTATATAGTTTATTTTTTATTTCAATTGCTTATTATGAAATAATAATTTTTTCTGCATTAAATTATTTAATTAGTAATTGCATTCTTTGAATTATTTTTTATTTTAGTATTTACCCGTTAAATTAATCTTTAGATATTAAATAAAGAGCATCCAAATTAAAGTTAATATGGTAGAACTGGATAATTATATTTAAGCAAACTTTATTTATGAGTAAGTACCAATATTTCAAATCGTATCTTATTTATTAATTAAATAGAAAATCCTTTAGATAAAAAATAGATTAAATTAATTGATTTTATCATATTCTTTATTCTATTAGTACAGGTTGTGTTCAGTTGAAAACAATTGAGGAAATAAACCAAAAGATTAAAAACGGGGAAGCTGTAGTTGTCACTGCAGTTGAAATGACTCGCATAGTCACGGAAGAAGGCATTAAAAAGGCCTCAGAAGAGGTTGATGTTGTAACTACCGGTACATTTGGTGCTATGTGTTCCTCTGGTGCTTTCTTAAACTTTGGTCATACAGATCCACCTATAAAAATGAGTAAAACATATTTAAACGGGGTAGAAGCATATTCTGGTCTGGCTGCAGTGGATGCATATATTGGTGCAACCCAGCCCAGTAAAAATGCCGATATAGGTTTAGATTACGGTGGATCTCACGTTATAGAAGATTTAATTCGGGGTAAAGAAGTCGAATTAATTGCTGAAGCTTATGGGACTGATTGTTATCCATTAAAGCGTGTAGAAACATCCATAACTTTGGATAAAATTAATGAAGCTACCATGTTAAATCCCCGAAACTGCTATCAAAACTATGCAGTGGCAGCAAATTCTACTGAAGAAACATTATATACTTATATGGGAACATTACTGCCTAATTTTGGCAATATAACTTATTCCAGCGCTGGAGAACTTTCTCCTTTGATTAATGATCCTTATTTCCAGACAATCGGAATGGGAACTAAAATATTTTTATGTGGAGCAGAAGGTTACATAGTAGGTGAAGGTACCCAGCATTCCACAGATGCAGAGCGCCGCAATGGGGTTCCAGTCAGTGCTTCAGGAACACTTACTCTTACAGGTGATATGAAAAAAATGAATCCTGAGTATGTTCGGGGTGCTACCATGCCAAAATACGGACCAACTCTTTATGTGGGGGCAGGAATACCTATACCTATTCTTAATGAAGATATAGCTGCTAGAACTGCTATCTGTGATGAAGACATAACTTGTAAGATTATTGATTACGGTGTTCCAAGGCGTAGTAGGCCTGTAGTTAAAGAAACTAATTATAAAGAGTTAAAAACTGGAAAAATTGAGATTAATGGGATGGAAATACCTACATCACCTCTTTCCTCGTATAAAAGGGCTTTGATGGTTGCTGAGGAACTCAAAGACTGGATAGAAAAAGGAGACTTTTTACTCTCTAATCCGGTTGGAAAAATTCCTTCCAAGGGCTTTACAGTTAGCCCACTTGAGATTAGCAAACCTGCGGTAATGGTTAAAGATATTGAGAGTAAACCGGTTATTATTGCTTATTCTGAGGATAAGATAAAGGATGTGGCTAAAAAATTGGTTGATAATAATATTAATCATCTTCCTGTTGTAGATAATAATGGGAAACTCAAGGGAATTGTCACTTCATGGGATATAGCTGATGCTGTTGCTAAAGGCAGAACTAAACTGGAAGAAGTAATGACTCGTAAAGTTGTAATTGCCCGGGAAGATGAATCAGTGGATATAATTGCTAGAAGAATTGATAAACACAATATTTCAGGATTGCCAATTGTTGATAAAGACAAAATGGTTAAAGGAATGATCACTGCGGAAGATATATCTCGACTAATTGGAGAAAATTTAAATAACGAAAATGGGGGAGAAGCCATATGAAAGCGTGGTTAAGATTTTTACCCAGTATTATCAATAAAGCCATAATGTCTGATGCTATAAAATTATATGATATTGATTTCAATATTTTAAGAGCCCATATTACTCCTAGAGGGGGTAAAATGCTGGTTGAGATTAGCGGCCCTCAGGAAAATGAATGTATTAGTTACATGGAAGAGCAGGGTATTGAAGTCACACCTATAATGAAAGTTGTCAAAAAAGAATCTGACAAATGCATTGACTGTGGGGCTTGTGTTTCGCTTTGCCCTGTAAAGGCAATATGTATTCAGGATGATTGGGCAATTGAAATAGACAATCAGACTTGTATCGGGTGCGGTTTTTGTATCAACTCCTGCCCAACTAGAGCTATACTTTTAATGGAATAACTAATTTCCATTTTTAATTTTTTCATTTATTCCCTAAATTCACTATCTATAAAACATCAATTTAACAATAGTTAAAAATCTATATCGGTCATGAATTAAACAATATGGTGTATTTAAATGGTTATTGTAGTAGGATCCGGTGCCGGAGGAGCAACAGTTGCAAAAGAATTAGCAATGGCGGGATTTCCTGTCACTATAATTGAGAAAGGTCCCTTTATAAATTCTAAAAAAGCTTTTGAATGTTATGATCCATCAGAGGAAGGAATGGATTTACTTAAAACATCATGTGTTGGTGGATCTACTTTGGTAGCTGCTGGAAATGGAGTTAGGGTCCTTGAGAGCGAATTAGATGGAATGGGAGTAAATATATCCCTGGAACTCGAGGAAATTGAAAAAGAATTATCTATTGGACCAATGCCGGATTCACACTTTGGTGAGGGTACTAAAGTGATAATGGAATCGGCTGAATCATTGGGGCTTCCTGTAGTGAAGATGCCTAAATTTATCCGTTCAGAAGAGTGCAAACCTTGTGGTAAATGCTCTTTTGGTTGTCCAAATGATGCAAAATGGAGTGCTAAGGATTTCATAGTTGAAGCTCAAGAACAAGGAGCTGAATTAATATCTGGAACTGATGTAGCTGGTTTAATTATTGAAAATGGTTGCATTAAGGGAATTGAAACATCTGCTGGACCAATACTTTCGGATATGGTTATTTTATCACCTGGTGCTGTTGAAACACCCCGCCTTCTTCAAAAGGCAGGTATTGATGCAGGTGAAACATTTTTCATGGATACATTTATTACCGTAGGGGGAGTTCTTGAGAATATAGGCTTCAAAGAAGAAGTGCAGATGAATGCACTCATTGCAATGGATAATTTTATAATATCTCCCCATTTTTCTACCTTCATTTCTCAAGCCCTGGAAGATAGGGGTGTTAGGGATAAAGACATTTTGGGATTAATGGTGAAAATTGGAGATGAACTATCTGGACATGTTAATCAGAATACCGTTGTAAAACATGACACACTTCAAGATGTTCGTTTTTTAGCGGAAGGGGCTGCTGTGGCTGGAGCTATTTTAACTAAAGCTGGAGTTAAGGCAGATACAATTGTTTCTACTCATCCTAGAGGTGCACATCCTGGGGGAACTGCGGCTATAGGGAGTGTTGTTGATTGTAACTTGGAAACAGAGATTAAAAACTTATTCGTGGCTGATGCTAGTGTTTTACCTATATCTCCTGGCGCACCACCTATTCTCACTATAATGGCTCTTGCTAAGAGATTAGCTAAGCATATAGCTGGAAAATATAGTGGTTAATATAGTATTCAAAAAATTGATAAAATAAATCTATTTATTTATTTAAATAAAAAAAATCAGGGATTTAAATCCCTTTTTCAAAATATCCCTAATTTAAGAGCTTACTAAATTCCCTATTTGATTCATAGCTTCTATCACTTGATCAATTAGTGAAGTATTCAAAGTCACCGTAGCTGGGAAATTCATGCTTTTTTTGGCAGTATGTTTTGAGGTTATTTGAGCAAATAATTTAGTATAATCATTTATACTTAATTTTTTTCCATTCACATCAACAAAGTTAGGGGCCCTTTTATTAGTTTTCATGAATTCATGGACTTTCTTTGCCACATACTTATACTCTGCCCGGGTCAGCGTTCCAGAATATGTACTGGATGATGAGGTTGCCACGGTCATGCTATCGGATGTAGTAGTAATTGGTGTCCCTGAAATGTACTGGGAAGTTAAATAAAGCCATTTTCCTCGATTCATACTGTTGGCTTGATTATTTAAAATCTGCTGTGCATTGGTGGATAATGTAGTTGGATCTATTTGATGCTTTGCAACCATACTAGAATAAGTAGTAGTACTGGTATGTTCTTTATTTGAAGTGTAAGCGTAGTAAATCAAACCAGATGCTATTTTATTTATTCTTTGGGATTCAGTAGTTGTTCCAATTTTAGGTTCAATGACTTTAATCCCTGAATTTGATAAATATTTGGATGGTGTGTAAAGTCCGGCAAAGTAAACATTAGAGAAATTATCATCCCATGCGCGATTCAAATAGCTTGTACTTCCCAGATTTAAATTTCCATAGTTAACATACACTATTCCTTTTAATTTAGCGGCGGATGTTTTCAAGTATCCTATTTTTACACCAGTAACTACATCATACATTAATCCAGGGCATGCTGCGGCAATATATGCTGCAATTGATCCGGATGGTGCATTTTTTATAGATCTACTGGCTTCACCGGGGGCTGGTGAATTTGGATCTATAACGACTTTTGCTGAACCAGATACTGCACTTTTTATTTTTGCTAAAAATGCTTTATCCGCAGAACTACTTGACAGTTTATCTGAAGTAATGTATATGGTGGGTAAAGTTTTTTTAGCATTTCTGTTCATGGCGATGCTGGTTATAGCTGTATTGGATGACCATATACTGGTACTTCCATTAATAGTTACTTTGCTACTGCTTGAAATATCAAAATTAGCGGTTTTCCATAAATTCATGGCCACTGGTAAAAGAGATTTTGGAGCAGTTATTTTTGTTTTACTTGGCCATGATTTTTGAACAGCCAATAAGGTGGCACGATCACTACCATGCCATCTTCGAACTTTATTAGCACTTTTAAAGTACTTTAATGAAGAAGTAGGTATTGAAGAAGTAGATGCACAAATAATTATGGTCTTGGGTTTTAAACGAATTATTTCTGATTTTGTAGCTGCAGGCATTGTTTTGCCAGAGATAAGAATGGGTGCTTTATATTTTATAGCAAGATACGTGGCTGAAACATCATTTCCAGTAGTTAAAATGACTACATTGCTTTTTGTCCAGTATTTGGCTAATGTTGAGGTTCTAGCGGAGATTTTGGTTCCACCGATATTTAGATTTCCAACAACTATGGTACTTTGTCCACTGAGATAGTTTTTAACAGCCTTTTCAGGAGTGGTACTGCTTAGTATTAATTCATTTCCCGTGTAAGATGCAGCGGGAGCAGTCATTATCCCATGAGAAGTATCAGTTACAAATACTTTGGCTGTTACTGGTGATGTAAGTACCAATGTGCAGATTAATAAAGAGATCAAAATAAATACTTTTTTTGAATATAATCTTTTTAGTTTTTGTTTATGGGGGTTAAAGTTGGTTTTCAATTTCTGCTTCCTCCATCAATCTCTCACAGTAATGACATCTCAAAATAACAGGTTCTTTCTCAATAACATAAAATCTGTTTTGAACAGGTTCTAGAGTATTTGTGATGCAATTAGGATTAGTACAATCTAAAAGATCTTTAATTTCATTTAAAAGATGAACTTTACCTTTATCAACTATTTCATATTCTCTTATTATATTTATAGTTGCTTTGGGAGCAATAAGAGCGATTTGATCCACTTCATTGGACGCTAATTCTCTATTTTCAATTTTGACTATGTCTTTATGGCCCATGTGAGGAGATTGCACATTCATGGCAATAGTCACTTTACTCTTTTTATTAGGTAGTCCTAATATTCTAAGAACATTTAATGAGTTGTTGGCTGTAATATGGTCAATTACAGTACCATTTTTTATAGGTTTTACCTTCAGTTCTTTCGGTTTTTTCATCTAAATAACCCTCAAATTCTCTAGATTAGTATATAACTGAAATAAGTGAAATATCATTTTATGCGTAGGTATATGCCCTTTTAGATATATGAATTTTGTTTTATAAGTTATATGAGTTTTTACTTTATAAAATTAGTATTAATGGATGTTTAAATAATTGATGGGTTAACCATTTAATTAAAAACAGGATTTTTTATCAAAATATTCCAAAAAAATTTAAAAAAAATATATAAAGAAGAATGAATTCTTCTTTTTATTTAATCTCCCACAAAATCTTCTATAAACTTAGCATAAACTGGTCTGGTTATAAATATTCCAATAATCACACCTAATATGGTGGTAAATGCAAAACCAGATAACATACCTATTCCTGTAGCTCCTCTGGAAAAACCAACATATGCTAATGGCAGCATTGCTGCAATTAAGGTACCTGCGGATGCAAATATAATGAAGAATGCACCTTTGATTTTTGTTCTAGTTCTCCTTGTTCTTCTCTCCTTAACATTTTTCCCTTTTAATACTTCATCAGTGATAATAATCTGATCATCTACACCAGTACCAATAGCGGCGATTATTCCAGCTATGGCTGCTAAATCAATATTCCAGTGTATAACTGCCGCAGATCCTAACACCAATACTAATTCTGCTAGTGTGGTGAAAATAATCGGAATAACCAGGATCGGTGATTTGTATCTGATTATTATTAGGGCTGATACAGAAAGAATCGCTAATAAACCTGCTATTAAAGCTCCCTGACCAAATTCTTTACCTAAATCTGGTGAAACACTGCTAACTCCTACAATTCTAACCTTCACTGGAAGAGCACCTGATTTCATAAGGGTCTCAATTGATTTGGCCTCAGTTGTAGCGTCTTCTTTAGTTGCATTTCCTCCGGTTATTCGGACTTCAGTAGTTGGAACACCATTGGCTACTTCTGCTGATATTTCCGGGTTGGTTATCATCTGATCGTCTAGATACATTTCAACTGGAGTGCCTGCTCTACCTTTTGCAGCTTCGGCAAAATTTTTAGCAGCATCTGCAGATAATTTAAAGGGTACTTCCCATTGGGTGTCTGTTATAACTGCTGGCTGCACACTGACAATGTCTGCACCAGTAAACACAGTCTTATTGTCTATTTTGGCTTCGAATTTCCCCGGACTTCCCACAATTTTTGCTACTTCGTCTGGTTGAACACCTGCAATTTCAACTATAACATTTTGCGTTCCGCTGGCTCTTACTTTAACATCTTTAACTCCTAATATGTTCAAACGCTTATCTAGAACGCTGGTAACCGTATTCATGGTATCAGAATCAACGGGTTTTTCCAGTTGAATCTGGATTAGAGAACCTCCTTTTAGATCAAGACCTTGTTGGATCCCAAGTGTAGAAATAGCAACCACACTTCCAATAAGGAGCACGATGAGTAATATTACGCGGCGGTCTCTGATAAATTCTGAAAATCCTTTTTTCCTCATGATTTAACCTCCAGGTACCATCTGAGAATTCCAAGGTTCATAAGCCATGTTGCGATAATATCTGCCATAAGACCGATTATAAGAACAGCTGCAATTTGACTCAAAGTAACGGCTTGAGGTATCAAAAACACAGTAACTAAATACAATGAAACCATAGCTGCAATAGCTCCTGCAGACATAGTTATACCAGTTTTCATAGCATCTAAAGCTCTATCTGTTATTGTACCTTCTTTTCTTTTCAATAATCGGGTAGTTAGCAATATATCTGTATCTACACTGTACCCAATTAGCATTAATATGGCTCCTACTGATGCCAGAGATAATGGAATTTTGAAAAGTGACATTCCACCTAATGCAATCAATATGTCTGCGGCTGCAGCAAAAATAACTGCCATGGATGGCACAGGGGTTCTGAATATAATAAATACTGATATGGACATGAATAAAAATGCAAATCCAATTGCCCAATACACCTGATCCAGTGATTGTTTACTCAAAACAGGCCCTACGGATTGGTAACTGATTATAGTTCCAGTCCCCTCTAATACTTCTGATACTTTAACCACATCTGCATCCGTACCAATTTCAACGGTGGCTTGTTGGTTATTTATTGATAGTGTAGTGATATCGGTTGTGTTAAGTCCATTTTGGAGCATTAAATCTAAATCACTTTGAGAAATTTGTTTTTCTAAGTTTACAACGGCTAAAGACCCACCTTTAAGGTCTACACCTTCATCTAAACCATTAAATGCTAATAAAAGCACTGAAATTATGGTAATTGCGACGGGAATGGCAATTAATGGTTTATATGATTCTAAAAATTTTTCTAGCATTGAATCACCGATTTCGAAGTTTCATGCAATTTTATTACTATTTTATTGCACAGGACTTAATATGGATGAAATAAGTATTATTAAGACCTAATTTTAATGTTTTATCTTCCTTTTTTTATTTTAGATATGAATTTAGTAACTTTAACTCATTTAATCTATATTAGTTAATATATAGTACAAATAAAATACTATTTATTAACAATGAAATGAATGTATTTTCATATACCATAAATCTTCAGGTCGTGTTCTTCGATTTTTTTAAGTGTATTTGATTTTATTTCTATAAGTTCCTGGTTGTTGGTTTTTAGAACAAATGAGTTAACTGTTCTAGCTCCCCTAGCTTCAACTTTTTCTTTCATTCTTTTTATAGCTCCCTTACCGCCCTGGTTACCCATAGTTGCAAATAATATCACATCTTTTCCTTTAAAATCGCACTGATCAATCATTGTAATAATGGCAGGGGCAGGTTTTCCAGCCCATGTAGGCGTTCCTATATAAACCAGACCGTAATCGTTGAGATCTAGTTTTTCAGGATTTATTTTGGTTTTACTTTCTCTCAAGGCATCAACTGAAGCATTAACATAATTTAAAAATCCTGAACGTTCTCTAACATCTTTTATTTCTTGAATATCTGTTGATAATTCATTCGCTATAGTTTCTGCAACAGTAGCTGTTTTTCTACTTCGGGAATAATACAAAACAATGGTTTTCATTTAAACACCTTATTTTGATTGTTTAGGTATAGTGCATTCAAAATAACTAATTAATTTAAAAAATTTTAGTGGGGTTTGTAATTAATTCAATTAATGGTATCATATGCTCTCTGCCTAAAAATTTTCTTCAATTATTCTTATAGATATGCTTTTTTTTATTATAAGCTTTTTGAGATAAAAAAGATTATTTTTGAAAAATAAAAAAATTGAAAAATTTAAAGAAAATTACTAAGACAATTCAGCATATTTACTTTAATTTTTTAAATGCATCTTTTCATCCTAGATGTCATATATGGAATTAGGGGTGTATTCCATACACATCTAAAGATTCTTTTTCATTAAAACCAAACATTAGATTCATGTTGTGAATGGCTTGACCAGAAGCCCCCTTTACTAGGTTATCAATGGCTGAAACAATCACGACTCTACCATTATGATCCACTTGGAAACAACCTACATGGGCATAATTAGAACCTCTAACCGCACTTAAACGGGGAATTTCTCCGTCATCAAGAACTTTTACAAATGGTTCGCCATGGTAAAATTTATTGTAAATTTTTTCTAAGGATTCTGAAGTTAAATCTTCCTTTAAAAATACATGAACTGTTGTTAAAATTCCCCTTATCACCGGCACTAAATGGGGAGTGAAACAAACTTTTGCAGATGAGAATTTGTTAATTTCTTGTTCTATTTCTGGCATGTGACGGTGGGTGGTTACATTATATGGAACTATGTTATCGCTACAGTTAGGAAAATGTGTGGCAGTGGTGGGTTTTATACCCGCACCACTAACTCCTGTTTTAGAGTCAATAATAAATGCGTCCGTTAATTTTTCACTAGCAATTGGCATACAAGCTAATATTGCTCCTGTAGGGAAACATCCGGGATTAGCTACAAATGAAGCTTTTTTTATTTCATCCCTATATATTTCTGGAAGCCCATAAACTGCATCTAAAGGATTGTCATGAGTGAGGCCATACCATTTTTCGTAAGTAGCTATATTATCAAAACGATAGTCCCCACTTAAGTCTATTACTTTAATCCCTCTTTCAAGAATATCTGGAACTATTTTCATAGAAGCCCCGTGAGGGGTCGCTGTAAAGACCAGATCTGCATCAATGTCTGATGGGGCAGTGTCCTGAAAACTTAAATCACAATCCCTGATATGCGGATGTACTTTGTAAATTGGCATTTCATTATATTGGCGTGATGTAGCAGCTACTACTTCAACCTGCGGATGATTATATAAAAATCGCAGCAATTCTCCTCCAGTGTAACCACTTGCACCAATTATACCTACTTTTATCATTTTTTCACCGTATGCTATGATTTATTTGATTATATTTATTTAAATTATTTTCACTGGGTTAATTTATTTTTATAGACTAATTAAATGTTTTCTATTCATATGGGCACTGAATTTTCAAATTAAGGAGGGTTGATATAAATGTATTTTTAAGATATTTTAGATATTGAAAATATTTTTTAGAGAATATAGATCCGGTTAATATTAATTCTATTCAAAATTAGCCATAGGCTGCAGTGGAATAACCCCCATATATTTCATGTTATTGTTTTTTAGAATTTTAAGAAATAAAGTCAATTTTTCTAAATTTTTCCAGATTCGACTTTTTTTAGTTAATATTTCATTTTGCAGTGTTTAATTTTTTTTTAAAATGATCATATTCATATATTTCAAGTTTTAAATTTTTTAATCATAGATTTATTCTTTCTAATATGCCAAATTGTTTAAAAAACAGTCATAATTGGTTTTTTTCTATTAAATGATTATTCAAAGTCCAGCAAGTATAAAAAAACAGAATTATTTAGGTATAATGATACAATGATTATACAATTCCTTTAAAATGTGCCTTAAATGAGAAAACTAGATTTAGATGTTCCTTTTTCCCAGTTTTAAATCAAAAAATTTATATATTATGCAAATTTGAATATTTTAATGTCTAAGAAACCATAGCTATTCATTTAATGGATTATTTGATTTTTAATCAATAATCTTATACTTATTAATGATATGGTATATTTTGGGCATGGAGGCGGTAGAATTAAGGGAGGATCTTTAATTGCGATACTTTTGCTATTTTCTGTGGCATTGGTGTTGCCTATCGATGAAGTTAATGCTGTAGATTCAAATAATGACCAGCTATCTAATAATTTATCTTCTGTAACTCAAAAGAACTTAACAACTAAAACAGTTTCCACAAAATCAGCCACAACAAATAATTCAAGTCTGGATATTCAGAGATACACATATTATGTTAAAGTACCTTATAAAAAAGTTAAAGTAAGAGTTACTTACTGGAAAAAGGTTACTAAAACAATTAAAACTCCGATGAAACAATGGTATTACAGTAGTTATCATGGTAAATACAAATACAGGTATGTTTATAAATATAAATACGTCAATGAGTATAAAAAATCTTATAAATGGGTTAAAAAGATTAAATATAAGAAAGTTGCTAAAGTTGGATATTTCCATACGTCTGAATACTTAAAGTCCACGGATAATTGCGAAATACATGATGATTCAATTCAGGAGTTATCTAAAAACTTAACCAATAATACTAGTGGAAGTTATGAAAAAGCGGATAAAATATTCAAATGGGTAAGAAATAATTTAAAGTATTCATTTTACTACAATACAAAAAAGGGCGCTGTAAAAACGTTATCTACTAAATCAGCTAATTGCTGTGATCATAGTCATTTAGTTATAGCATTAGCCCGAGCAGCCAAAATTCCTGCGAGATATGTTCATGGTAAATGTGTTTTTAGCAGTGGTAATACCTATGGGCATGTTTGGGCTCAATTATTTATTAATGGAAAATGGTACGATGCTGATGCTACCAGTTATAAGAATACTTTAGGCACTATTAAAAACTGGAACAAAGAAACAGTAAAAATTAAAGGCCATTACATAGAATTACCCTTTTAATCCATTTTTTTTATTTAAGGATATTGCTTTTAAATTTAGTTAAATTGATGATTGTTAGATAATTTATTTTTACAATTTAAAGTTGTTTGTGTGGGGATTATTTGTTCAACAATCTTTAAAGCATTTATCACTAAATTTAGTATTTTTAATCTTTTTAATAATTTTACAACTGCTGTCAAGTGGAGATTTTTTATATTGGGGAACTCTGATCACTTCTGATTTAATATCTCGTTTTTCAAGTTCTTTTTTCAAATCATCAAGATCAAATTTTTGATCAGGACCAATAGCAATTATATCTGGTTTTATTTGTTTCACTATGGCAAACATATCGGTTTCACTACCTAAATATGCCTCGTTGACTGGTTTTAACATTTCAACTACTTCTTTGCGTTGATCTTCACTAATGACAGGTATCCTTTTTCTAGATCGTACAGTAGAATCTCGAGCAAGAACCACCACTAGTTTTGCATTTTTCCCACCTAACTTTTTTGCTTCTTGGAGGTATAAACCATGTCCGGGGTGTATTAAATCAAATGTACCTGTGGCCATCACTATTTTCATTGTTTCACCTGTTAATTATGTTGCTATAGAGTTTTCTATGCTTTTTATTGAAATCGGAATATTTGCCCTGATAATATTTTAATTTAGTCTAGTCTTTGGAATTTCAGTGATTGGTTAAAATCTATTTTTCCTTTGTATAAAGCAGAACCAATAACCAATCCTTTAACTCCGGTTTTTCTTAGTTCTTTGATGTCATCAATAGAGGTAATCCCTCCTGAATAAACAACGGGTATTTTAACAGCATCAACTAATTCTAAAACTGGTTCTAAATTAAAACCTTTTAATAAACCTTCTACATCAACATTAGTAAAAAGTATTCCTCCAGCTCCTTTTTTTTGCAGTATTTGCCCCAATTCTGGTGCAGTGTTTGATGTTTTTTCGGTCCATCCTTTAATTACAACTTTAGAATCTTTGCTATCTAATGAAACCATGATTCTGCTGGAATCATATTCTTCTGATAATTCTTCAACTATTTCTGGGTTTTCAATTGCTAAAGTTCCTAAAATTATCCTTTCAACCCCAATATTCAATAATTCCTGAGCATATTCTTTACTTCTAATTCCTCCGCCCATCTGAATAGGCACATCTGCATCTTCAACAATATTTTTAACCAGTGGCAAGTTATTCCTTTCACCGAATGCCCCATCAAGGTCAATCACATGTATATTTTCTGCCCCTTGATCTTCCCAATTTTTTGCAACTTTAACTGGATTTTCAATGATCACTTGCTCTGTTCCGGGCTTTCCCTGTACTAATTGAACACATTTTCCGTTTTTAATATCTACTGCAGGTATTATTAACATTTTGTTAGGATGAAAGGACATTATATCACCTTTTAGTCATGCTTTTTATAGTATCATTAGCTTTCAATTAATATGTTATGTGTTATATGTCAGTGAATCTTTTACTATTATTAATCAAAATTCAAACTTTAAAATAATTATTAATGGCTTTAACTAATTAAACTAATAATAAAAAAAAGGTAAGTATGGATAGTCCTATTGATAATGAGGTAGGGTTAGTTTATATCAAGTTGTCCTGAACATGAAATAACTGGAGTTCATTGCTTAGAATTTTGTTAATTAGTTTAATGTTAATCCGGTGTTAATCATCTGATCAATTTCAGTTTTTTAAATTCTATTTTTTAGTTTTTTCAGGATCCCAATATAAAATAAACACCCCCCCAACCATTAATAATCCCAATATTATCTCTAATATTCCAAATGGCTCATTTAATATTATAAATGCAAAAAATGCGCCAAAAAGGGAAGATAATGGAAAAATTGAACCAACTCTAGTTGCGCCTATTTCTCTAATGGCAAAATAAACCAGAATAAAAGCACTCCCTACACTAAATATTGAAACAAAAAGCAAAAAGGGCAATATTTCTAAAGATAAAGATAGGCTCAAACCCATAAAAAATCCCGTAATGAATAATAATGATATTCCACCAATTGAGCTTTTAAGACCAGAAATCCATATCAAGTCTCTTTTGTTACTCAGAAATTTACTTAAAACTATATCAATGCTCCAAAATACTGCTGCTCCAATAATAAGTAAGCTTCCTGTGAAAGTTTGGCTGTTTATCAAATCGTCAACTTCACCTTTAGTAGCAAGAAAAACGGCACCTATAACTAAAAATATTATTCCTATCACATCTTTTTTTTTAAAAGTTTCATCAAAAAGGATTAAACTCAAAATAATAATAAATAAAATTTCTAAAT
The DNA here is from genome assembly GCF_023227715.1 of Methanobacterium alcaliphilum. Lineage (NCBI taxonomy): Archaea > Methanobacteriati > Methanobacteriota > Methanobacteria > Methanobacteriales > Methanobacteriaceae > Methanobacterium > Methanobacterium alcaliphilum. The sequence goes on along the minus strand of NZ_JALKIF010000003.1, from coordinate 117,036 downwards.
TTAATAAAAGCGACCCATTAACTGCTGTAGTTTGACTCAACCCATTAAGATATAATAATGGCGCTATAACTGAACTGGAAATTGCAGTTATAATCAATATCCCATAGTCTCTCTTTGAAATAAAATTTTCTGATTTATTTTTTTTGTTTAAAATATCCAGTATTCTTTCCTTTATAGGAGATTGCCTTATTGAAAACAAGAAAACACCGGCTAAGGTGTAAGTTAAGGCAGCTATAGGTAGTGGATGCATTTCTTGAAGCATTATTTTATTGAAAGTTGCGGAAATACCAAAAAATAGTGTGGCCATTATAATACTCAGATATCCCCAAAAACGATTCATATTAGATCATTCCCTATAAAAATTCCAACATATATCTTACATAATTGATTAATTTTTTTTGAATTATCCGGGATCATAATCCTGATATTTTATTCCATATTAATATGAATGGTAAGTCCACATTATTTATATTTATTAATTATAGATTTACTTTACCAGAAATGCTTGAGGATATTAAATTTAGATGATAATCATCAACATATTAAAATCACATATTAAAAAAGGATTACATTGGGTTTAACCCCTAAATGCACATTATATTTTCATAATCGATTATTAATTGAAATAGATATAATGGATAGATTCATATGAAAAAAGTGGCACTTAAAATTGCTTATATTGGAACAAATTTTCACGGGTTTCAAAGACAGCTTGATGTTAGAACAGTTGAAGGTGAATTGATTCGCACTTTAAAAGAAATGAGATTAATTGATGATTTAAAAAAGGCATATTTTGCAATATCTGGAAGAACGGATAGGGGCGTCCATGCATTAGGAAATGTAGTAACATTCATGAGTGAAAATGAAGTAATAATTAATCAAATAAATGATGCACTCCCGTCAGATGTCCAGATTTTAGCAAAAACGCCTGTTCACTATGGTTTCAGACCACGATATGCTAATACAAGACATTACCGTTATATTATTATGGATTGTAATGAATTAGATATAAATAAAATGAGTGAGGCCGGGGACTATTTTAAAGGTGCCCATGATTTTTCTAATTTTTCAAAAAGAAGTGAAAGAAATCCAATTCGAACAGTAGATGAGGTGTCTGTTGTAAAAAATGGGCCTCTGATTTGTGTAGATGTTAAGGGTGAAAGCTTCTTGTGGAATATGGTACGTAAGATGGTTAGGGTATTATACGATGTTGGAAATAATCAAAAAGATTCTTCAGTAGTAATTGATTATTTAAACCCGAATAACTTCATGCCTATCAAACCAATGCCTCCAGAATGTTTAATTCTTATGGATGTGGGATATAAAAACCTTAATTTTGAATATGATTCATATGCTTGTTCTAGATTTAAATCAACATTAAAAACAGAGTTAATAAAACATCGAACAAAAGTTTTGGTGGAAAAAACCATGATTGATGGGATTAATGAGTTTTGTAGTCACCGAAATGACTAATTCTCTACAAAATATTTTTAATAACTATCTATTATTTTTAGAAAAAAAATAAATCATTGATAGGCCATAGTTATCAACAGATGTTGAGGCTTCATAATATTGTTGGAGTATGAACTCATCTCCCCTAAAACTGATTAAATTCAATTGATCAATTTCTTTGGAGGTATTATCTGCTTTACGAGAATTCAAAGACTGAAAAAAATTCAGATGACTCAAAAAGCAAATTAAATAAGTGTAAAACTAATTCTAAAGGTCAATATTCTTTTTCAAACAATACTAATTCTAATGTAATGGATAGCAAGGTGGAGAAAAACTCTTCAAATCATAATTCCTGGCTGATAGTTGGGTTTGATCCCGGGTTGACTTCTGCAGTCGCTATACTTGATCTTAATGGTAATATTTTATATTTAAATAGTTTTAAAGAAGTGCAAAGATCAAAAATTATTAATGAAATTATTAACCATGGTAGAGTAACTTTGGTAGCAACAGATGTTTATCCCCATCCAAAAATGGTTAAAAAATTAGCTTCAACACTTAATTCAAAAATTTATTCCCCTCCCAAAGTTTTAACTGTGGAATCAAAAAATGAGTTAGTCTACGAATTTATCAATGAGCGAAAATTTAATATATCTCCAGAGAATGCTCACCAGCGGGATGCCTTAGCCGCAGCTATTAAAACTTATAAACACTACGAAAAAAAATTCAAACAAATAGAAAAGCGTGCAGATGAAAAAAAGCTTAATAATAATCAAAAAGATGAAATTAAAAATCTCGTGATTAAAGGAACCCCTATTACCAAGGCCATTAATCTATTTTTAGATGCTTTTGTTACTAATAATATTTCTGAATCTATTGTTCCAAAAGAGAAACCCCGAGAAGATATCTTAGAATTAAATATTTCTAAAGAATATAAAACACCTTTTCTTCAAGATGAGTCTATATTAAAACTCAAAAGACGTTTAAAATCTCAAGATAAACACTTAAAAACTCAAAGAGCCATTATAAAAAGTGTTAAAGATAAAAATAAAATATTAAAAACAAAAATTCGAAAACAGAAACTTGAAAATATTAAACTCAAAAATAAGATAAGTAAACTGGAGAAAGAATACTCTGATGGGGTATTACATAATAAAGAAATTTTATCCAAAATAAAAACTATCAATTCTTTAAAAGCCAAGTATAATCATGAAAAAAGACGTACAAAACAACTTGAAGAGAATTTACAGTCTATGGGTAAAATTAGAAACATGGAACTGTCTGATCAATTCCTGCCTGTAAAAATAGTTAAATCATTTACCCGAGAGGGCATAAACAGGGCTTGTGAATATTGGAAAATAAAAAAAGGCGATGTAATTTTACTAGCCAGTTCGAGAGGGGGAGGTTCTCAAACTGCGCTTTTGATAGTTAAAATGAAGGTTAAAGCAGTTTTAATTAACGATCCCATGTCTCATCAAGCCAGTGAAGTATTAGAAAATAACAATATTCCAGTATTATCTGCAGATGAGATGCACTTAAAGAAAGTGGATAAATTTGCAATAGTAAAGTCAAAGACTTTGAATAATCAAATAGATAAATGGAAAAATAATATTAATGACCAAAGGAAAAAAGAAGAAAAGCAGAAATTATTGAATGTTATAGAAGAATATAAAGCTCAAAGAAAAAGAGAAACTAGAGATGAATAATTCTATTAAATGCTTACAATTTTTATAAAATTTACTAGTTGATAATTATGAAAATAGCTATTGTAATTGGTACTCGCCCTGAAATTATTAAAATGGCCCCAGTAATTGATGAAATTCAAAAAAGAAGCATTGATTTTATTTTGATACATACTGGTCAGCATTATGATCACGAAATGTCTGATCAATTCTTTTTAGATTTAGAACTTCCCAAACCACATTATAATATTGGTGTGGGGTCAGCTTCCCATGCAGAAATGACTGCAGATATGATGATGGGAATTGAAAAAGTTTTATTAGAAAATAATATTGATATTGTGCTTGTTCAAGGAGATACTAATGCAGTACTTGCAGGAGCTTTAGTAGCCTCAAAATTACATATACCTGTTGGACACGTTGAAGCAGGGCTTCGTTCTTTTGATAAGACCATGCCCGAGGAGATAAATAGGATGGTGGCTGATGTTTGCTCCAAGTTATTCTTTGTTCCAACAGAAGAATCCGCAGTAAATTTAGTTGTTGAAGGGGTTAATCCTAAAAACATAATAATAACTGGAAATACTGTGGTGGATGCATGTTTGAGAAATTTAAAAATTGCTGATAAAACATCTGATATTCTCTCTAAATTCGATGTGAATGAAAAAATTTTAACATTAACCATGCACCGCGCTGAAAATGTGGATAATGAGGAAAGACTAACTAATATTGTAGAATCATTAATTGAGCTTGATGAATTTAATATTGTTTTCCCGGTACACCCGAGAACTCTAAAAAATCTGGAAAGGTTTGGATTATATGCAAAACTTGTTGAAAAGGAACATATTAATATAATTAAGCCTGTGGGATATCTTGATTTTCTTCTTTTATTATCTAAATCTTTTCTGATTATGACTGATTCGGGAGGACTTCAAGAAGAGGCCATAACACTCAATGTTCCATGTATTACCTTAAGATTTAATACTGAACGCCCTGAAACTGTGACTGCGGGTGGAAATATTTTAGTCGGTTCGGATAAGGAAAAAATATTGGAAACGGTTAGATTAATACTGGACGATAATTCAACCCGTGAAATGATGAAAAAAGCCATTAATCCTTATGGTGATGGTAAATCTTCAGAAAGGATATTGGACTCTATTCAAAAGAATCATGATGAAGATAAACTCCAGATAAAACCTCCAGAAGATGTTATGCGCAGTTTCACCAGAGAGATGGCATTTTTGGAAGATGAAATAACTGTTTCTAAATTTGAAGAAATAAATAATGCCTTAGTGCGTGTTGTCTATTCAGAAGGAAGGGCTGAATTTCCTCATCAAAATTTAGAATTAAATGGCAAGTTTGTATTATTTGATAAATTAACCTAAAATAATATTTTTTAATTAATTATATAGAATAAGATTGAGTTAATACGGATAAATTTTAATTAATAGTTAAAATATAAATTCATTAATAATAAACTCATTTTATAATATAAGTTATTGATTAAAAGTGAATCTTATTATTGTTTAATATTTCTAAGAATATTTATTCAAAGTATAATGATTATTTAATAAATTGAAGCGTTATATGTGACACAAGGCGATAAAATGACTGATAAATATTATAAAATAGCTTTGTATGGATTGGGCCATATTGGTTTACCTACTGCTTCTTTATTTGCTAGTAAAGGCTTCGAAGTAATTGGGGTTGATATTAATCAAAAAATTGTAGATACAGTTAATTCTGGATATTCTCCAATTATAGAACCTGGCCTGGATGAGTTGGTACATGAAGTAGTAAAAAAAGGTTATTTAAAGGCTACTAATAAGGGAGTTGAAGCATTAAATTCTTCAAATGTAATGATTGTTGTGGTACCAACTCCTGCTGATGAAAATAATTTGTCCGATCTTTCTGCAGTAATTTCGGCCTGTCAGAGTATTGTTGAATTTCTTAAAAAAGGAGATTTGGTGATTATTGAAAGTACAATTCCACCGGGAACTTGTGAAAATGTGGTTATTCCTATTTTGGAAAAAAATGGACTTAAAGCCTCTAAAGATTTTGGTCTGGCATATACTCCGGAAAGAGCACTTCCTAATAATACCTTATTTGAAATGACCCATAATGCAAGGGTGATTGGGGCTATAGATTCTGAAAGTGCGGAAAAAGCTGTGTTTCTTTATGAAAAAATAACTACGGGTAAAGTAATAACTGTAAAAAATCTAATCACTGCAGAAATGGTTAAATTAATGGAAAATACATATCGGGATACTAATATTGCTTTAGCAAATGAACTGGCCATAGTATGTGAATCTCTAGACATTGATGCTATTGATGCTATTGATGCTGCAAATTTCCATCCTCGGGTTAATATTCACACACCAGGACCTGGTGTAGGAGGGCATTGTCTTTCTATAGATCCTTATTTTATTGTTGAAATGGCAGAAAAGAAAGGTAAAGATGCTAAATTAATTAAAACTGCCCGGAATATCAATGAACAGATGCCTTATTATGTGCTTCAGTTGATTGAAGACTCACTTAAACAGGTGGGTAAACCTATAAAAAATTCTAAAGTAAGTATTTTGGGAGTGGCATATAAGGGTAATGTGGCTGATACAAGGGAAACACCTGCAAAACCCTTAATCAATACTTTATTAAATAAAGGAGCTCATGTTTTTGCACACGATCCTTATGTTAATGGAGAAATTATTCGCCATATGGGGGCCCAAGAAGTTACTCTTGAGAAGGCATTAGATTGTGATTGTGTTGTTTTAATGACGGATCATAAGGAATACCTTCAAATAACTCCCGAAATGATTAAAAAATCGGTTTTTATATGTAATCGCCCTGTTTTAGATCCCGAACCTTTTAGATCAAAAGGAGTTATCTTTAAGGGAGTTGGAAGGTCTTGAATATATTGGTTTTTGAGTATGCAACTGCAGTAGGCTTAGAAGATCCGGATTTTCTTTTAGAAGGTCGTGCAATGCTTGAAGGAATAATGGACGATTTTGTATCTTTGGAAATACATTCTAAAATCTATTATTTAATAGCAGATAAATTTCAGAAACTTTATTATGCGAATCGCTGGGACAAATCAACTCCTTTAATTTTATCTCAGGATCTGAAAAAGTGGATTGATGAGAATATTTCTAATTTTGATGCTTGCATTTTTGTTGCTGCCGAAGAAAATATGGAATTATATGAGTTTAGTCGCCAGATAGAAGAAAAAGGAGTAAAAATTATAGGTTCCAATGCAAGCGCTGTTTTAAAATGCTCTGATAAATTAAAAACATTCGAAGCATTACAGGGGAAGGTTCCGGTTATTGATACTCATAAACTTTTTTTAAAAGATATTCAATCTGAAACAATTCCGGACTATTATAAGTTTTTATTAGAAGATTTTAATTCAAATTCAGAATCTAAATCATTAAAAAATAAAATGATAATAAAACCTGCAGATGGGGTTGCTTGTCAAGGTATTAAGGTTGTTGAATCTTGGGATGATATAATAAAAGTTGTTCAAGGCATTAAAACATCACTGCCTTATTTATTACTTCAAAATTTCATCGAAGGGGAATCTTGCAGTGTTAGTTTGCTTGCCAATGGCAAATCTGCTTATCCATTAAGTTTAAATCGACAAAAAATAGAATTTAAAGAAGACGGCTTGGAATATATGGGTGGTGAAGTACCATGGAATCATCCTTTATCTCAAAAAGCCATGGATGTTGCTAAAAAAGTTGTAGAGTCAATCGAAGGCCTCAAAGGTTATGTTGGGGTTGATTTAATTATTTCAGACCAAATTTATGTTGTTGAAATAAATTCTCGTCTCACTACTCCTTACGTGGCCCTGCGAAAATTAATCTACTCTAATTTAGGTCAATTGATATTTAATGCATCTGAGGGATATTTGCCGGATAAAATCAAACTCAATGGGCATATGAAGTTTAAAAAAGGAAATAGTTGTTTAAAAATAATTGACGTTTAAAATATTCTTTAATAATGTTATCCTATTTCGGAACTTGACAAATATTTATAAAATAAATAAAATTTAACAATACTTTGAAACTTTTCATTGATTAATTTTTAAAAATATAATTTTAGGATTGTAAAAGGTGATTATGATGAAAATCGCTGGATTTGATATTGGTGGGGCAAATACTGACTTAGCTATCATAGATTTTGATGAAGGTGGAGATATAAACAACATCCGTGTTGATTTTTCTTATCTTCCTATGTGGATGAAAAAGGAAGAATTAGGTAATGCTCTTTTAGAACTTATTGGTGATGAAATAGACCAAGTAGATGCAGTAGGTATTTCGATGACTGCAGAATTGGTTGATGCATATCAAACCAAAAAAGAAGGTGTTCTGGATATTGCAAACCGGGTTAAAAATACCTTTGATATTCCTGTAGGGTTTGTAGGCCTCCAAAAAATGATGAATTTAGATGAACTATATTCTGATCCCCTCCAAGCAGCAGCAGCTAATTGGATGGCCACTTCACAAATTGCCACTATCATGTCAGAAAACTGTATAATGGTGGATGTAGGCAGCACAACAACGGATATAATTCCTATAAAAGATGGTTCTGAATGTGCAAAAGGCCGATCTGACCTTGAAAGATTGGGAACTGGTGAATTAGTATATACTGGAACATTGAGAACCAATGTAGCAGCTCTGGTAGATAAGGTACCTTTAGATGATTCATGGTTCAGGGTATCTTCCGAGCTTTTTGCAATTTCTGCAGATGTTCATAATATTTTAGGTAATATTAAAGTTGAAGATTACAGTTGTGATACTCCTGATGGTGCCGGTAAGTCCAAAGAGGATTCTATGAGGAGAATTGCCAGAGTGCTTTGTGGTGATCTTGATGTTTTAAGTCATTTGGATATAATCTCAGTATGTGACTATATTTATTATAAACAAGCACTGCGAATATCAGAAGCTATAATGGAAGTTTCAGAAAGAGAAATTATAGGTAATGTGGTGACTACAGGTCTTGGAATGAATGTTTTAGCTGCTAAAGCTGCTGAAATGGTTGGAATTGATTCAATAGGTATGGATGATTTTCTAACGACAGAAGAATGTGTAGTTGCCCCTGCAGTAGGCACTGCCTTAATGATGGAAGAACATTTAAATAGTAAATGAAATTGATATGGGTTGAAGTTAATGTTTAAAGAGGATATTGTGGTTGAATATTGGAATCAGTACCATACATTTTTCATTCCCATTAAATAAGATATAATATTTGCAGAAAGATGTAGTATGGGGCTTATGATCAATGCGGTAATTATTAAAACAGGGCTGGGGGACATAACCAGTGAAGCTAGTATTAAAGCACCTACAACGAAATCTAATTGATCTAATATGGGTGCAGGACGCCCTCTATCAATTTTTAGACGCCTTTTCAAAAAACTCCCTGCGGCGTCTCCTAATAGTGCACCTCCACCTAAACAAAAACCTAATAATGTGCCGTGAATAACATCACCTATTACTATGCCCTGTAAAAGTCCGATTAGGGTTCCAATAGCGGTTCCTATTATGGTTCCTTTCCAAGTAACCCCATCTCCCAGTATACGGCGTCCATCTCTAAATTCTCGGCCGAAATCCACCGGTGTCCCTCCACCGAAAGTTAAAGCCGATACATTGGCAAGATATGCTGGCAGCATAAAGTATATTACATATGCAATCAAAGTTAAAACATTGATAATATCTGGATTCATTCTTTACCTCTGGATTATCATTATAATTATTATTGATTATCATACACGTGCAAAATTATTTGTAGCACTTGCAATGATAACAAAGAAATTAGTTTATATGATTTATAACTTTCTATTAAATATATATGGGTGAAATCATGGTTATCAAAAAGACAAAAAGCCTGTGTCCTGAGTGTTTGAAACCTCTAAATGCAGAAGTTTATGAGGAACAGGGCAAAGTCATGATAAAAAAAGTATGCCCAGAACATGGTAATTTTGACAATGTTTATTGGAGCAGCGTTGATATTTATAAAGACGCAGAAGAATGTGATTATGAAGGAGAAGGGATTGTAAATCCCCAAACATCATCAGAAAAAAACTGTCCTTTGGATTGTGGTATATGTCCAAATCATGAAAGCCATACTATTTTGGGACTGATTGATGTAACTAATCGTTGTAATTTAAAATGTCCTGTTTGCTTTGCTAATGCAGCAGTAGCAAAATATGTTTATGAGCCGTCTTATGAAGAAATAAGAAAAATGCTTCAGAATTTAAGGGCTAATCAGCCAGTATCAACACCAGCTATACAATATGCTGGTGGGGAACCTACTGTTAGGGATGATATTGTCGATTTAATAAAATTGGCAAAAGAAGAAGGTTTTAGCCATACGCAAATAGCTACTAATGGTATTAGATTAGCAAAAAGGCCAGAATTGGCGATACAATTAAAAGAAGCTGGCTTAAACACAGTTTATTTGCAATTTGATGGTGTTAGTGAAGAACCATATGTTTCTTCAAGAGGAAGAAATTTATTACCTACAAAAATGGAAGCTATTGAAAATTGTAGGAATGCAAATTTGGGAATTGTTCTAGTACCTACAATTGTGCGAGGGGTAAATGACCACCAGATTGGTGATATAATTCAGTTTGCTGTTGATAATTTAGATATAATACGGGGGGTTAATTTCCAACCTGTTTCATTCGCAGGTAGAACTCCTGCAGATCAAGTTGAAGAACAGAGAATTACTATTCCGGATTTCCAGCAGCTTGTAGAAAAACAAACTGACTCTAAAATAGCTATTGACGACTTTTATCCTGCATCATCAGTTAGACCGATATCTGATTTTGTAGAAGCTATTGAAGGGGAACCTCAAGTAACATTTACTTGTCATCAGCACTGTGGAACTGCAACCTATGTTTTTGTTGAAAATGGAGATATTATTCCAATTACTAAGTTTGTAGATGTTGACAAATTTTTTGAACTTTTAGATAAGAGTTCTGATGATATTAAAACAGGAGGATTCACTGGTAAAGCGAGGACAATTGCTAGAGCTACGTTAGAACTTCCAAAGACGATTGATCGTGAAAAATCTCCAGATTCGGTTGATATAAAAAGTATTCTAACCTCTGTTTTTAAGGACAGATCTTACAGTTCACTTGGGGATTTTCATCACAAAACATTACTAATATCCTGTATGCATTTTATGGATGCTTGGAATTTTGATGAAGATAGAGTAAAACGATGTGTTATTCATTATGCAATTCCTGATGGCAGGATAATTCCATTCTGTACTATGAACTCTATTTATCGAGAACAAATTGAAAAAGAATTTGCTCTTTCCCTAAAATAAGTTTAAATGGATAAAAATAGTTACTAATACTAATCTTTATTCAAAAAATCTTTTTTAAAATAAAAAATAACTCTGGTTGTTCAAGTGATTATCAAAACTCCTTCCAGACTTCATCTGACTCTAATAGATTTGAATGGATCTATTGGGCGTATTGATGGTGGGGTAGGGATTACAATACAAGAACCCCGATTTGTTTTGAAAGTAGAACCTAACGATAGTGGAATCAACATAATTTTCAAGGATTTGAAAACTCTACCTGCTAATTTAATGTACGATTATTCTCAAAAGATTGAAAATGCTTCTATCAATGCAATGAATCAATTTGATTTAAAAGGTGGGTTTGATTTTTTCGTGGAAGAAACTTATCCTGTACATTCGGGTTTAGGGTCCGGGACTCAAATATCTATGGCTGCAGCAAAAGCAGTTCTTTTATTAAATGGAATTAATGTATCGGCCAGAAATCTGGGACGCATTGTTGGTAGGGGCGGCACTTCCGGGATTGGTGTGGCTGCTTTTCAATGTGGGGGATTTATTGTTGATGGAGGACACAGCAATATTGAAAAACCAAGTTTTTTACCTTCATCTGCATCTAAAGCTTCACCTCCCCCATTAATTGCACATTATGAATTCCCAGAAGAATGGAATATTATTTTAGCCACCCCTAAATTAAATGATCAGGTATCTGGAAAAAAAGAAGTTAATATATTTCAGGAATTCTGCCCCATACCTCTAAGAGAAGTTGAGAAACTTTCACATGTACTTTTAATGCAAATGATGCCTGCAGTACTGGATAAAAACATTGAATCATTTGGCAATGCATTGAATAAAATCCAGGATATTGGATTTAAAAAAGTGGAAAATGATCTTCAACATCATTTAATTGGAGATATCATAATGGACATGCGCGAAGCAGGTGCTTTTGGTGCAGGTATGAGTTCTTTTGGACCTACAGTATTTGCAGTAACTGATGATAATCCTAAAAATATACTAAATGCAGCAAAAGATGCAATGGCTGATTTTGGAGGTATGACTCATCTTACAAAAGCTCAAAATGAAGGTGCTAAGTGGTATATTTAATTATTTCAGGTTATTTTTTGATTATTAAATTAAATAAATCAGGGGATTGTTGATTAAAATCGAAAATTGTTTTAGTTTTTTAATTTATATATAAATTCAATAAGTTTATTATAAATTTATCATTTCAAAAAGATAGGGAGTTATGATTATGTTGGAAGTTATTGAAGGAAAAGTTTGGAAATTTGGAGATAATATTGATACTGATGTTATCATACCTGGAAGATATCTCAGAACTTTTAATTTAGATGACCTATCAGCTCATGTAATGGAGGGAGTGAGTTCCGATTTTGCACAAAAAGTTCAAAAAGGAGATATAATTGTTGCTGATTGGAATTTTGGCTGTGGATCATCTAGAGAACAAGCCCCTGTAGCATTAAAGCATGCTGGTATTTCAGCAATAGTCGCCAAGTCTTTTGCCAGAATTTTTTATAGAAATGCGATTAATATCGGCCTCCCTGTAATTGTGGCGGATATTGTAGCAGATGAGGGGGATGCTATTCGAATAAATCTGGAAAAAGGCTTAATCAAAAATCTAAATAATGGCACTGACTTTGAAATTGAACCATTTAAAAAGTTTATGCTGAATATTTTGAAGAATGGTGGTTTGGTAGATCACTATCTAAAAGAAAAATCAGGAAATTAACTGAATATATTATATAATGAGGAATAAAAAATGAAATGTCCCAATTGCGGATCAAATTCTTATGAGATTTTAAAATCTAAAGAAGAAACTTCAAAAACAAAAGAAATCAACAAACTTCTTTTAAAGTGTGAAGAATGCGGAAATGTATATAAAGAAATAATAACTCAAGATAAACCATCTGATTATCGAATAATTATAAGTGAACATGAAAATTCAAGAAAAGAGTTTGTTAGTTTATACCCTGATGAAATGTTATCAACAGGGGATATAATTATGGTTGGAGAAAGTGAAGTTGAAATCACTTCTCTGGAGAATAAAAAAGAAGGAAGAGTTGATACTAGTCCTGCTTCAGATGTGATTACAATATGGGCATTCTCTAGAGATATACCTGCCAGAATTGGCATTTCTATAGATTTTAAGGGTGTAATTATATCTAAAAAGGTGGATGTGGATAGGGAATTTAAATTTAATATAGGTGACATCGTAAAATTGGAAGAATACATTTTCAAAATAAGGTCTATCAAAACAAGAGAAAGGAAGATGAGAAAAGGTTTTGCCAAGGCATCTGTTGTTAAAAGAATTTATGGTAAACCTGTTGACTCTTTTGTTAGATTTAATTACGATCTTACAGATGACATTGTTGATAGGGATAAACCTATTAAGTAGGTGCATATGCCTTAATTCTAAATCATTTCACTTAAAAATTATCAGGGGTTAATTATCTAATTGAATGTTAGTGATTTAATGGATTTAGATATGGAAAAAGAAAGGAAAAATTTAGTGCGGAAATTACATCTGCAGGGTTATATCCGAACAGACAGTGTTGAAAAGGCTATGGGATCAGTTCCCAGAGAAGAATTTTTACCTGATGATAAAAGGCCCTATGCTTATTTAGATCAACCACTATCTATTGGTGAAGGCCAAACTATATCTGCTCCGCATATGGTGGCTATTATATGCGAGGAACTATCTTTAAAAGAGGGAATGAATGTTTTGGAGATAGGGACTGGGTTTGGTTATAATGCTGCTGTGGTTGCTGAAATCATAGGCAAAGCGGGTCATGTGTATACTATTGAGCGAATTAGATCTTTGTTAAATTCTGCTAAGAAGAATCTAAAGAGTACAGGTTACAGTGAACGCGTTACAGTCGTCCATGGTGACGGTAGCTTAGGCATCAGTCAATACGCACCTTATGATCGTATATATGTAACTGCAGCTGCACCAGAAGTACCTCAAACCATCAAGGATCAACTTAAAGTTGGCGGAATGCTTTTAGTTCCAGTAGGTGAAGAAGGTTTTTATCAAGAACTTATTTTGATGGAAAAACTATCAAAAAATGACTTTAAAACCACTAATCTGGGTAGTGTGGCATTTGTACCATTAATTGGAGAATATGGTTGGTAATATAATTAAATATCTTTCACCAATCAAATCAATTAATTTTATTAATAATTAAATTAAACAATTGTTAATTTAAAATATCATATTTTTATAAATTTTTTATAGCTTAATCTTAAATTAATCGTTAATTGTTTTAAACGCGTCAAAATTTAATCAGCGTTTTATAAATTTACTGAATATTATCAGAGGATAAAATGAAAGTTTATATTGAAACATTTGGATGCACATTTAATCAAGCAGACTCACAGATTATGGCAGGCATGCTGCTGGAAAAAAATGCAAATATTGTAAATTCTATTGAAGAATCAGACCTAGTTATTGTTAATACATGCTATGTTAAACACCCTACTGAACATAAGGTGATCAACCGAATCAAAAAAATTCAGCAGGATTTTCCAGATAAAAAACTGATTATTTCGGGGTGTATGGTGGAAATTGAGCCTTCTAAATTAGAACAAATTGCTCCAGGTGCGGGATGGATTGGGCCTCATCAAGTAAAAAAAACATTTGAAGTAGTTAAATCAATGTCAGAAGGAAAGATTTCACGAATATCTGGATTTTCAAGAGAAGAGAAGGTAGGCCTTCCAAAAATGCGATTTAATCCCCATATTCATATTATCCAAATATGTGAGGGGTGTATGGGTGCTTGTACATACTGCTGTACACGGTTTGCCCGTGGGGGATTACAGAGTTATCCTTTGGATTTGATAAAAGAAGAAGCTCGCCAAGCACTTAAGGATGGATGTGTGGAAATTCAGTTAACGGCTCAAGATACCGCAGCTTATGGTAATGAAATTGGCGAAAGTCTTTCTCATTTAATAAGAGAAATTTCTTCTTTAGATGGGGATTTTAGGATTAGGGTGGGCATGATGCACCCTAAAAATATGTTGAATGATATTCTGGGTCTTGTTGAAGCTTTTAAATCTGAAAAAGTCTATAAATTCTTGCATATTCCAATTCAAAGTGGAAATGACCAAGTATTAGATGATATGCGCAGAGGACATACAGTTGATGAGTTTAAAGAAATAATTAATGTGTTTCGAAAACATATTCCTGAAATATCAATTGCAACGGATATAATTGTTGGCTATCCCACTGAAAATGAAATTGCATTCGATGACACATGTGCTCTTTTAAAAGACGTTAAACCTAATTTTATCCACCTATCTAAATATAAACATCGATATGGGGCAGAATCATCATCAATGGATGAAATACCCCATAAAGAGCTTAAAAGAAGGTCTAAACTTATAGAATCAATTAAATCAGAGATTACACAAAAAGATAACCTAAAGTTAGTGGGAACAACTCAGGAAATATTGATAGTAGAAAAAGGCAAAAAAGGAGGCTTCATTGGCAGAACTAATTCATACATGCCTGTTGTTGTTCAAAAAGGGATAGTGGGTTCTTTTTCAAATACTCTAATTAAAGAAGCAACCAGTACTTACTTAAAGTCTTAATTTTTATATTTTTTTTTATATCCTTTGGATTACATTTTTTTGTATTTAATTGGATTAGTTACATGTTCTTCTTTGATTGACTATACGGAATATTAATTTTTGTTACACTAACTATGCAGGGATGAGTGATTACTAAAAACGTAAGTAATAAATTAAGCATTATCTAAATACTATATTAAAACAATATTATTGGTGGGATAATGGGGTATTTATTTTGCAAGAGATGTAAAGGGTATTATGAGTTAGGGGAATATGAGTTTCCTGATGATTTTGATTATTGTCAATGTGGGGGTAAACTTTACTATACTAATTCATTTCAAGACATTAGGGCTCATACTTCTGATTATTCTATTTTAAGCTTAGTTAAAGGAAAATCTAAAGCAATTTTATTAATATTTGGGGTCATATTAGTTTTTTCATTAATTATGGGAGTTTTAGCACCTACCAGTTATAATACTGAAACTTCAGGGGGTTATATTGAATATGTAAATGCTAAGACAACTGAGGCAGATAAAATATTGGATGATGCAAGCGATGCCTTAAATGATTATAATCCTGATTCGACTGATCATACTAATGTAATTAATCGTTTAGAATCAGATAAAAATAAATTAGAGGATATAAGTTCGGATATGGCATCAATTAAAATCCCTTCCAAATATAAAAACCACAGGACATTAATGGTGTCAGCTTATAAAGATTATTCTCAAGGAATTGATCAGTTAATAGCCGGAATTAAAACCAATGATCTTAACACAATTAACAAAGGAATTTCTTATTTATCAAGCTCTAACAACAAGTTAAAACAAGCCAATAAAGAACTTCAATAAGGGAGTGCTTGGTTTGTTCGGGATTAAAAAATAATTTTTTAATTTATTTATAAATGAACTTTTGATAAAATCCATTATCTGCTAAAATTATAGTTCATCTTATCCATCTACTGATCTAATTGTTACAATAGTTTCTATTGCTGCTATGATATTGCTTTGGGGTGCAATATTATTGGCAACTTCAGCCACTTTAGTTGCATATATCACTCGAAGTATTAATTATTTGGGTGGCTTTTTGAATGCATTTTTCCCAAGCTTAATTATTAATTAATTTCGAACTTTCCTTTTTTATAATCTGATTCAATTAGGGGGTTAGAATGAGTAATTCTAATTTTTTTTATATTCCTACGACTGTTTTTGTTATAGCTGTGACTGTTGGAACTTATATTTGAAAAATAGGATAGTGGGCAATAAAATATAAAAAGTATGTTGAATTTTATTAAAAATAAATATTGGGTCAATTTTTTATATAACTGGAACTCATTTTTTAAAAAAATTTATTCAGAGTCTACCTCTCATAATTTTCTTTTGAAGTTTTTCCATTTTTTTAGCTTCTTTGGCTTGTTTATCCAGATTATCTTTTTCAATAACTATTTTGCCATGGTAACCGCATTTTAAGCATTTCCATGTTCCTAATTGGGGATTTTCCCATTTTATTTTATTGGATCCACATTTTGGGCATGAATTGATTTTAACCATATTTTCACCAACAATAATAATTAACTTTTATATGATATTAATCTGGTGATATTTAATGGTAGGTTTGGTTCATTAAATACAATTATTGATTTTAAAAAACTTATTTAGAATTTATCTAAAAAACTAGATTGGTAGTAATTAAAGTATTATAAAAATTAAATTTTATAGAATAAATAAAATTAAGTGCCGTGGGCCGGACTTGAACCAGCGACATCCAGATCTTCAGTCTGGCGTTCTCCCAACTGAACTACCACGGCAAATGGGCCGGACGAGATTCGAACTCGTGATCACCTCCGTGTCAGGGAGGTATCATACCCCTAGACCACCGGCCCTAAAGGGCGTCCATCTTCAATATAGTTGTATTCCTATATAACCTTTTCCTTTTTTATTGATTTTTTTAATTCTTAGATGCTCTAAAATCTAATGATTTTTATTAATAATTGTAAATGTTCTTTAATTGTATTTTTTGATGAATATAAATTAAGTTATTTATGTTATGATTAACATAAATTTACTATAGTTTATTTGGTGAGATGTATGCGAATTGGAATGCCCCCAATAAATGAGTATTATAAAATTACACTTATATCCTTTTTAATGGGAGCTTGTTTTGCATTAACTTACTATTTTCATGTAATATTGAATACTGAAGTTGTTTTTACCCATTTCTTTTATATACCGATAATACTCACGGCAATATGGTGGAAACGGAAAGCATTTATTTTTACAGGGGTTTTATCAGTTTTTTTAATTTTAACCCACCTCTTTGTTTCGTTCATAATCCCTTTTGAAGATTTAATTAGGGTGTTTATGTTTTTTTTCGTAACAACGGTAGTGGTTATTTTAAGTGAACAAATGGATAAATCCCGGAAAATCCTTGAGAAAAGTGAGAAAAAATATCGTTCTGTAATAGAATCTGCAAAAGAAGCGATTATCACTGTTTCTAAAGAGGGCCATATAGTTTCATGGAACAGGGGTGCTGAGGAAATATTTGGGTACAATGACCAGGAGATGTTAAATAAACCTATAACTGAGATAATGCCAGTATCTTACCGTGAAAAATTTAAAACTGCATTCAAGGTATTTAAACACCCATCTATAATTTCTAAGGATATGGATAAGGCCAACGCTCTTCGAAAGAATGGTGAAGAATTCCCCTTTGATATTTCAGTAGTAAGTTGGGAAACAGATGGCGAACTATTTTTCACAGCTATAATTAGGGATATAACAGCTAGGAAAAAAGCAGAAGATGCATTAATCGAAAGTGAACGAAAATTCAGGGAAATAGCGGAAAATATTGAAGAAGTTTTCTGGATAACTGATACTATAACCAATAAAATGATTTATGTAAGCCCAGCATATGAGAAAATTTGGGGGCATTCACGTGAAAAACTGTATAATGACCCGTATTTTTGGGTTAAATCCATACATCCAGAGGATATAGAAAAAATTGGCGAGGATACTCTCTCTAATATGAATGAATCAGAAAATCAGATTCTTGAAGGATTTGAATATAGGATAATATGGCCTGACGAGTCAATAAGATGGATATGGTCACGTTCTTTTCCAATAAAAAATGATTCTGGTGAGATAGAGCGCGTAGTAGGCGTTGCTTCAGACATAACTGCCAGAAAAGCAATTGAAAATCAACTCAAAGATAGTGAAGAAAAGTTCAGAGAGGTATTTAATAAAGTAAATGATATGATGACTTTAATTGAAATCACAAATGGGGGTGTAGCAGGAAAGTATATGGAAGTGAATGAAGTTGCTATAGATAAATTAGGTTATTCTAAAGAAGAATTTTATCAATTAACTCCTAAAGATATTGGATATTCTACAAAAAGCGTAAAAGATCAAGTAAATGAATTATTTAAAACAGGTTCCAGTACTTTTGAGAGGATTTATTATACAAAAGATGGCAAAGAAATACCTGTGGAGATTAATTCACATATATTCAATTTTAAAGGCAAAAAAGTTGCTTTATCAGTTGCACGAGATATTACTGAACGAAAAAAAGCTGAAAAAGCACTCAGAGAAAGTGAAAAACGTTATAGGTTTATCTCTGAAAATACTGCTGATGTAATATGGTTATTGGATATCAAATCATTGAAATTTGATTATGTGAGTCCTTCTGTTTTTAATTTAAGAGGTTTTACATATAATGAAGTTTTATCCCAATCCATGGAAGAAATCATGACTGAAGAGTCTTATACTGATATTATACATAAGTTAACGGAAAAAATAGATGCATTCAGACAGGGTGATGAATTTTCTAAGATCACTACCAGTAGGGTGGATCAAATTCACAAAGATGGATCAATTGTACATACTGAGGTCGTGATAAAAGTATTAACTGATGCAGAAGGAAATCCTGATAAAGTTTTGGGGGTCACCAGGGATATTACCGAACGAATTGAAAAAGAACAATTATTGAAAGAAAGTGAGGAAAAATACAGGACTCTATTTCAGCTTTCTCCAGATTACATTGCATTAATAGATTTAAATGGTAATTTGATAGAATTTAATGACACTGCTCAAATTTTAATTGATTCAGATAAAGAAGATGTAATTGGCAAATCATTCTTAGAATTAAATATTATGCTTCCTGAGGATATTCCCATTTATCAAGAAAAATTAGCGCTTTTAAATCAAAATAAAAAAGTCAAACCTTATGAAACAGCTTTAATTGATAAAAATGGAAATAAGCGTTGGGTGGAATTATTTAATACTTCTTTAAAGAAGAATGGGGAAGTTTATGCGATATTAGTCATAGCTAATGATGTAACCGAGCGTAAGCTGGCTGAAGATCAGTTAAAACATTCTTTATCTGAAAAAGAGATGTTACTAAAAGAAATACATCACCGCGTTAAAAATAATTTGATGGTAATTTCAAGTCTCTTAAGTATACAATCCCGATACATTAAAGACAAAGAAGCGCTGGATATTTTTAAAGAAAGTCAAAACAGAGCAAAATCAATGGCATTAATTCATGAACGTCTTTACAAGTCAACAGACTTAAAAAGAATAGATATTGCTGATTATATCCGAACTTTATCCTCAGAATTATTCCATACTTATGTTACAGATCCTAGCAAAATTGAGTTGAAGATGGATTTGGAAGATGTTATGATTGATATCAATACCTCAATACCTTTGGGCCTTATAATTAATGAATTAGTAACCAATGCTATGAAACATGCATTTCCGGGAAATATGCAGGGGGAAATTAATATTTCTTTCCATAAAATCCATGACAATTTAATTTTAGAAGTAAGTGATAATGGAATAGGATTTCCAGGAAATATCAACTATAAAAACACTTCTTCTCTTGGATTACAACTGGTTACCAGTTTAAGCGGTCAAATCGATGCAGAAATGGAATTAACATCAAAAGATGGAACCAAATTTAAAATAACATTCAAAGAAGAAAAATATCACTAATACTAATTAATCAGGAATATAAAAAAAATAGTTTAAAGAATTTTAAAATTAACTTAGTCAATTTTAGTGAATTCTTCCTTTGGAGCGCCACAGATAGGACATTTTTCAGGGGCTTCATTTTCAACTGTGTTTCCACACCAGTTGCATATATAATAATCTACTTCTTCATTGTTTCCAATATTATCTAATGCTTTTTGGTAGAGTATAGCATGAATTTGTTCTACTTTGTTGGCGACATCAAAACTCCATGCGGCTTGGGTATGTCCTTCTTCCTTAGCTTCTTCAATGAAACCAGGATACATTTCTTCAAATTCCGCAGTTTCTCCTTCAATAGCAGTTTTTAAGTTTTGCTCGGTACTTTTAACAGCTTCCATGGCATTTAAATGATTGTGGGCGTGCACGGTTTCTGCTTCTGCAGCAGCTCGGAATAATTTAGCTATTTGGGGGAAACCTTCATCATCAGCTTTTTTAGCGAAAGCCAGGTATTTTCTGTTAGCTTGGGATTCTCCAGCAAAAGCCTCTTTTAAATTATCCATTGTACTCATAATTACCTCTCCATTTTTCAAAAGTTTCTATCTAATTTAATACAGTTATTATGTTTATAAGATATGTATTATAAGTTTTAGTTTTAATTTTGATCTTAAACTATATCATTCAAAAAATCTTAAACTATCTCAAAAATATTTATTTTATATTAATATTGCAAATTCAAAAATAGGGATTGTTTTTGATTAAATTGATAATAATGAGAATATAATCAGATAAGATTAAAATCCATTTATTTATTTAAAAAAAATTAAACAAACCTTCAAAAATAATATTAATTGTAAATAGAAAAAACATTTCAAGGCTTTTTATAAAAAAATAAAAAGTAAATAAGAAAAAAACTTAAAATAGAAGCAAAAACTTATTGTTTTGCTGCCATTTCAATATCATTAGCCTTGACGGTTTTTCTACCAGCGTGTTTAGCAAGTTCGACGGCTTTTCGGGAAATCTCCTCACCTTTCTCTTCTAGAGCTTTGGCTAAAGCCTCCTTTGCATCGTCGCTTATTCTTTGTGCACCGGCATTTTTGATGATTCTGCCTACTGGTGCAATTGGTAATTCGGCCATAATTTCACCTCCAGATTAAACTAGGACTCTGTTATATATAAATTTATTGGTTTTCGTGGTGTCTGGAACCACCAGTTGAAGCATACTGTATTGGGTGTTGATATCTTCATTAAACCAAAACTTTTAAACTTATAGAATCAGATATCAAATCGCATGTTTGGTAAGTTGAACATTAAACCCCGTACCGAGCAAATTTTGGAAAAGGCTTTAAATGAACCAATTTCTGCTGAAGAAGCATTATATCTCATGAATGTCAAGGGTAATGATATTAGTGCATTATATGTCACAGCAGACCTCTTAAGAGAAAAAATAGTGGGAGACGAAGTGACATTTATTAAAAATTGGAATATAAACTTTACCAATATTTGTTCAAGTAATTGTGGTTTCTGCGCATTTAAGAAAGAAGCAAACGACAATGATGCTTATTTTTTGGAAATATCGGATCTTGTAGAGAGAGCAAAAATAGTAACTAGTGCCGGAGCAACTGAAATTTGTGTTCAGGGCGGTTTGCACCCTGAAGTTGATGCTTATTTTTATGAAGATCTTTTAAAAGAAGTAAAAGCAGAGATACCTCACGTCCATATTCATGCATTTTCTCCTATGGAAATTTACTACGGGTCAAAAAAGGCAGGATTAACAATTGAAGAAACATTAAAAATGTTAAAAAAGGCAGGTCTTGGTTCCATGCCGGGTACTGCTGCTGAAATATTGAATGATGATGTTCGAAATGTTATATGCCCTGGTAAATTAACTACAAAAGAATGGATTAATGTTATTGAAACTGCTCATGGGGTAGGAGTTCCAACAACATGTACTATGATGTATGGGCATATAGAAACTTTAAAACAAAGAGTTGAACATCTGGAAATATTAAGGAATATACAATCACGTACTGGGGGTTTCACTGAATTTGTTCCATTAACTTTTATGCATTCCAAAGCCCCTATTTATAAAGAAGGCATTTCAATGCCGGGATCAACTGGTGCTCAAGATTTGAAATTGTATGCAGTAGCTAGATTAATGTTCCATGATTCTTTGGAAAATATTCAATCTTCCTGGGTAAAATTAGGATTTAAATTTTCTCAGGTTTGCCTTCTCGCTGGAGCTAATGATCTGGGAGGAACATTAGGTGAAGAAAACATATCTCGTTCTGCAGGCGCATCATATGGTACTCAAACTGAGCCTGAAGAATTAGAACGGATTATTATGGATTTGGGTAGAACTCCTGCCATTAGGGATACGCTTTATAAAAACATAAAACCTTTATAATGCTATTATTTTTATTAAATGGGCTTTAAATGTGCATTAAGCTATTCTTCGATTTTTTTAATGATTATGCGGTCGCCTTCAGATAGATTCCTAAAAACTTCTATATTTTCCACTATTTTTCCGATATGGTTAACTTCAGAATAGGGTGGTGTTGAACCAAAGAAAATACAAAAAGCATAACCTGGAGGCCAATATGAAATATCAGCCATTTCTGCAGATTTAGAAGGGTTTTCATACTCTAAAGTTAGGGGTATGTCAAAATAAACTTCTTCTAACCATAATAATCCTCTCCCTTCAATAGGAAGATTTTTATATATTTCTTGAGCAGTTTTTGGGTTTCTATGGTCTAACTCTGCAATAGCCATTCCTTTGTTTTCTACTTCGATTCCAATCTTCATTTAAACACCAAATACATGAAGAATTATTTCAGCTGCTTTATCATTTCTTGGATTATATTCACACCGGTAGAAGTTCCAATTTTATCTGCTCCCGCTTCAATCATACTCAGTGTAGTTTTCAAATCTCTTATTCCCCCAGCAGCTTTCACACCTATATTGTCTCCTACTGTCTGTTTCATTAAAATTACATCTTCTACAGTGGCGCCAGATAATCCACCATAAGCAGTTGATGTTTTTACATAATCTACGCCAATTTGTTTGGCAATTTGACATGATTTAACTTTTTCTTTGTCTGTCAAAAGAGCAGTTTCCAGAATAACCTTTACATTTGCGTTCTCTGATGAAGAAACAACAGATTCAATATCGTCCCGGAATTTTTCTTCGTTTTTTGATTTAAGTGCACCGATATTCATCACCATATCAATTTCCTCCGCACCATTTTTTATAGCTTCTTTGGTTTCAAAAGCCTTCGTGGCAGGAGTATTAATACCTAAAGGAAATCCAATCACAGAACAAACTTTAACTGGGGTATCTTGCAGTATTTCATGGGCTAAAGAAACATTTGTAGGAGTTACTACGGCGCAGCCGAATCCATATTGTACTGCTTCACGGCAAAGTTGCCTCACGTCTTCTTCAGTTACATCTCCTTTAACATTGGTATGGTCAATCATTTTTGCTAAATCTTCCACTTTTTTCACTTTCTTTGATATAAAATCATCCCCTTTTAATTAATCATATTTAATTCAAATTTAACATTTAATTTAATTTTTTAGCCATGTAGGGTCCTTCTCGTTCGTATCCAAATTTACGATAGTAATTCCTTACTCCAATACCGCTGGTAATAATTATTTTATTTTTATCAAACTCTTCAAGCGCAATTTTTTCAGCTTCTTCAAGAAGTTCTTCACCATACCCTATGTGCTGGCCAACTCCTTCTTTTTTCTCACCAATAGGAACTAGGGATCCATATACGTGTAATTCCCTAATTAAAGCAGTTTTTGAATCAACTTCTTTGCGATGGGCGTGAATGGATGGTATTCTAAGGCGTAAAAAACCAGCTAAAATGTCAGAAGAAATATCTTCTTGTGATAAAAAGATTTCTCGACCGCCCACTGCATCGTAACGTTCATCTAACAGCTTTATTTTTGTGTTGTTCGGAGTTTTTCCCTGTGCTAATTGATGACCTACTTCCCTACAGCGAATGCACTGACACTGAACCCCTTCTTCACTTAATTTGTTGTAAACAAGTTCTCCCAAATTAGATTTTTTAACTCCTGCTTCAATTAGAGGTGAAGGTATATCGCGCTGGATTCGCATGGTACGAACCCATTTTGGCAGCATTTTCTTTATTTCAACAATCAGGTCTACGGCTTCTTTGCTATTATATGGTTCGTATTCTCCATTTTCCCACATCTCATGCATTTTACTGCCTTTGGTCACTAGACAGGGATATATTTTAAGCATGTCTGGCTTGAAACGAGAATCAGAAAATAGTTTCTTAAAGATACGCAGATCCCTTTCAAAATCAGAAAATAATCCTGGCATTAAATGCATGGCAACTTTAATCCCAGAGTCTCTGAGAACCTGGTTAGAGTTTACCACATCTTCTATGCTGTGACCTCTTTTTATTCGCTGATAAATAAAATTATATAATGTTTGAACTCCTAATTCAACCCTTGTAACTCCCATAGAAAGCATACGATCAACATCTTCAATTCTACAGTAATCCGGGCGGGTTTCAAAGGTTATACCCACGCATCGTATATTAGCTGATTCATTTGCTTTTTGAGCATCTTCCATTAAAATGTAATCTGTGGGTTCGTATTTGGGAATTAAGGAATTTTTTAATTTTTGGTGTTTAATATCTACATTTTCATGTTTTACTTCAACAGAAGATGAATCAATACCAAAATCTACCATAGCTTGTAAACATTTTGATACAAACCATTCTTGATAACATAAAATATGCGCTGGAAACGTTCCACCCATTACAATTAATTCTACTTTATCTAATGAATGCCCTATACTATGCAGCTGATGAAGGCGGTTGTAAACCTGTTCATATGGGTCAAATTTATACATTCTAGCTCTAAGTGCTGCGGGTTCTTCACCAGTGTAGCTAGGGGGCGCTTTTTCACTTTCAGGACAATATAAACATCTTCCATGGGGACAATCTTGCGGCTGACACATAACCGCAACTATTGCAACCCCGGAAATGGTTCGGGTTGGTTTTTTTTTCAAAATATCAGATATTTCTTTCTTTTCTTTCATTGAGGCATAATTCAATATCATTGAATTGCTCATGAATTTTTCCAACTTAAAATCGCGGCAAGCCTTATGTTTAACTTTCTCCAGCTGATCTTTAGATTGGATTTTACCTTGGAGAATTTGATCAATTATTAGTCTGCAAGCATCTTCCATTGAGATTCTTCTCCCTTTAATTTTTAATTAAGATTATGTTACGCTGATGGGATATTTCATCACTGAAAATCCAATTTTTAAGAGAATAGCAATTAGTTTATTTATTTATTTTTTTTCCTAAGTAAATTTAAAATATTTACTATATCTGTTTTAGAGATTATTCCCACTAATTTTCCTTGGGAAATAACTGGTAATCTTCCCAGATCATTTTTAGTTATTGATTCTAAGGCTGAAATAACCTCATCATCTTCTTTGCAAGTAATTAAATCCGTGCTCATAATATCTTTTATTAAAATATTCCTGTTGCCTTTTTCTACATTTGATAGGTCATGAAAAGTAATTATTCCTAATAACTTTCCTTCATTGGCTATGGGATAACCCATATGTTTATACTGGAACATTTTTTCCAGGGCTTCATCTACAGTTATATTGGGATGCAGTGTTTTTACTTCTTTTGTCATGATATCTGAAACTTTAATGCCACTTAGTGTAGAAGATATTACTGTGGCACGATACTCTTGTTCGGCACCGATGTAAATAAAAAGTCCAATTACTATTAAAAATACATTGACAAAAATACCTGCTGCAGCCATGAAAATAGCCAATATTTTCCCGATAGATGCGGATATTTCCGTGGCCCTAATATAATCCATTTTTTCTGCAAGGATTGCGCGCAATATACGCCCGCCATCCATGGGAAATGCAGGTATCATGTTGAATATTGCTAAAAATATATTCACTATAGTAAAATCAAGAATGAATGTACTTATTAATGGATAAATATAACTTTTTATTCCGAGATATATGATGTAAGATACAATTGCGATTATTACATTAGTTAATGGCCCCACTGCAGATATAATCAATTCTTGGCGGGGGTTGTGTGGAATTTCTCCCATCTGAGCCACACCTCCAATAGGTAATAACACAATTTTTTCAATATTTACCCCATATCGCTGGGCCATGTAGGAATGGGATAATTCGTGTATAATTACTGTTATAAATACTAACGTTATTAAAATTGCCAGTTGAATTGGAATAAACTGTAAAAATACTAATGAATAAATGAATAGGATCAATATCAAAAAAGAGATATCTAATTCAATTGGAATCCCAAATATGGTAATTATTTTAATAGAAGTTTTCATATTTACCAGTATAACTTATCTTAAATAAAACATAAATTTTTTTCTCTAGAAATCTCATCTACTGTTAATTTCCGGTAAAAATATATGTTTTAAAAACAGATTAAATAATTGGTGTTTCCATGAAAGTAACAGAATTTTTAGGGAAAAAAGTACTGGATAAAAATGCTTTAGAGATTGGCAAAGTATCAGATATGGAAATTGAACCTTTGGAAGGGGCTATTAAAACGATAACTATTACTAAAGGGGAATTGTCATTAAAACAAAAAACATTCATGGTCACTATCGATGAAGTAACTAAAGTGGGGGATTATGTTATAATTTCGGTAGAGAGTGATGAAGCAGAACTAAATAATGAAAGTTCTGAAAAGGAGGACTCAGTAACAATTTCTCTGAGTAAATCAGATTAAATATGTGGTGTTTAGATGGAAATACTCGATATTCGGGGAAAAACAGTAAATGTTGGAGCTTCAATTCGATATACTGGTACCGGGACTACTGGTGAAGTATCTGCTGTAAAACTCGAAAATAATGAAGGTTGGGTAAAACTAGATGAGTCTGATGTTTGGTATAACAGCGAATACATGGAACTATTAGATAAAACCCATAAGAAGATAGGATCTTCTAAGGAAGATAAAACTGCAAAGGCTTTAGAAAAAGCTAAAAAAATGAAGAAAGATCTTGAAGAGATTAATATGGGATCTGAACTTTGTGATGGTGGAGGTTAAAAACACCAAATTTTATTATATTTTATTAATCTAGATTTAGTTTCATTTTCTAATATTTTCCAGGCATTTTTTAAATGATTCGTGGACTGTTTTTTTATCTACAGAAATATTATTTAGTAATTTAGAATCATAATCTACGCCCTGTGATGGTTTGTGGACGGGGTCACAGATAACTGGTTCAGATATCATTTTATAAAAAATATAAATTATAATCAGGGTTATTAAAGCAGATACTATGGCAATGAATAGTTTCACATTTTTATTTGGAATATATTGATCAATAAAACAGCCACATAAATAACTAATGATTAAACTTATCCCAACAATTAAGGGTAGCAGGGTGTGGTTTAAAGAAATATAAAACCGGTAATTTATTATTTCTGCCCCTGAATAAAAATCTAAAATTGCTAATATAATGGTAAAAATAGGTATTAAAACTAAAGCCGCTAAAATAATTTTGAATTTATTAGGTTTTAGAATTTCATTAACCGGCCACATTAATTATTATTTTATTAAAATAATTATTTAAATTTTATTTTAGATGTTAACGATAATGAAGGAGATCATAAAAATTCATAGTTTGAACAATCTTTTCATTAATCCCGATTTTTGAAGATAATTGTTTAAGGATTGTTTTTGGAACTCTTTCTCCAGTAATTGAATTTTTGTCATGTCATTAAGGATTTCATTGCTTTTTTCAAGGAATATTAAATAATTTTTTTGAAGATTTAAGTTAATATTATTTATACTATCCTGCCAGTCATCTTCACCAGTTAACTCATATATTTTTAGAAGATTCTGGAGATTAAATGCATTGAATTTTTTTAAGTTTTCTTTATTCTTTTTTATAATTTTTTCAGAGTACTTTCCAGGATATAAACGTTTAATTAACTGACTTCTGTAGGATAACGAAATCATTTTATGGGATAATTCGGAATATTGTGACTTTTCATGGTAAAATGTTTTTTGGTTGATCCTAAACATTTTTTCCACTGCATTATCTTTAATCCGGTAATCCCAATGAGGCCACTTGCCATGAATTAAATTTTTGCGCTTAACCAATGATTCTAAGGGTGAACCTGCAACTATCTCAACTCGACCAAAATCATATGATTTGTCTAAATTTTCATTCATAAACTTAATATTTTCATTTATTTCAGATAATGTGGCTTTAGGATGAAACATCAATAGGTTGAATGTTGTGGAAATACCATATTGATCTATTAATTCTAAAGATTTATTTATATCATCAACACTTGATCCCCGACTAAGAGAGTTTAAACCAGTAGCACTAGCATTTTCAACTCCTAAAAATATACCTATAACTCCTAAATCAATTAAAACATCCATAATGTCGCCATTTAATTTATCTGGCCTTAATTTTATTAAAATACATATCTTATTTAAATCGATGCCGTAATCTTTTAATATTAATTTTAACTCATTTAAACGAGTTAAATTTGACTCGACAGAAGGCAATAAAAAATTATCGTCATGAAATTGAAATAGTCTAACCTTGTTGGAATAAAGTTCTTTCATCTCCAGGGCAACATTTTGCGGTGTTCTAATCGCATATTTTTTTCCATTTTTTGCATTGTGAAATGCACCAATACAACAGTAAATGCAGTGAGAATGAAAACACCCTCTGCTGGCAACTAAAGTCGCAAATCTTTCTCCAAGTCGAATTTGAGCTTTTTTCTTTCTTAAGGGAAAATGAATTTCATCCAAGTCAGGAAAAGTTCTTATAATGTCATTTTCAATAATTTTATCATGGTGGGGGCTTTTATAAACCAGATTTGGGATATTTTCGAGATTTTTTCCATTAACTAAAGCATCGGTAAGCATACAAATTGAAGCTTCCCCTTCAAAACGGATTACAGAATCAATATCGTGCATTATTAATTCTTGATATTCGAAAGTGGGGAAATGACCCCCTACAGTTATATGGGTATTTGGCAGGATTTTTTTCAGTTTTTTTACTAATTCCAAAAACATCAAGGCTAAAGACTGAAAACATATGGAGATTCCAACTATGTCTGGATAAAATCTTTTAATTACATTTAATACCTTTTTTAAATCTCTTCTTGAGGAATAGGAAATTATCTTAACTTCATGATTTTCTGATTTTAAGGCTGCCCCTAAATATCTAATTGCCAAATTCTCTTCATCTTCAGCTCCAATGAGCACAACTTTCCCTTTGTTCTTCAAGGTTTCCACTTTTTTAAGTTAAAATAAATATATTATATATAAAACGCATATTTTTAATTAGGTGTTTGGTATTAGTGGTGTATGATAAAAAAATTTTAGAGTCTTCCGACATATGGGAGTATGTTTTTAATTCTTTGCCGGATCTTATTGCTATTTTAGACACTAATCATAATGTAATAAGAATAAATAAAGCTATGGCAGAACGGTTAGGTGTTTCGCCTGATGAAGGTGTGGGATTGCAATGTTATCAAGTAGTTCATCATACCAATGCTCCTATTGATGCTTGCCCTCATTCTAAATTACTAAAAGATGGTTTAGAACATACAGGTGAGGTTCAGGAAGATAATTTAGGGGGTTATTTTTTAGTCACAGCATCGCCAATTTTTGATTCAGACGGGAATTTATTAGGCTGTGTTCACATTGCAAGGGATATTACGGATCGCAGGCAAATGGAAGAAAAACTAAAAAAAGCTTTAGAAGATAAAGAAATGCTTATAAGTGAGGTCCATCACAGAGTGAAAAATAATTTAATGATGATTTCCAGTTTGTTAAATATACAATCTACTTATATTCAGGACCAGGAAATAAAAGATATTTTTTTGGAAAGCCAGATTAGGGCAAAATCTATGGCGCTTATTCATAACAAACTATATCAGACAGGAAATGTAAAAAGAATTGATTTTTCTGAATATTTAAGATCTTTAGCTACTGAGATCATGCACAGTTGTAATATTAGAAATAAAGTTGACTTAAAACTTGATATTCAAAAGGGAACGCTCGATGTTGATAAAGCAATTCCCTTAGGTTTAATCATTACTGAAATTATGGTAAACAGTTTTAAACATGCTTTTGTTGATGATGGTGGTGAGATAAACATCACCCTTTCAAAAACAGGGGATCTTTTTGAGTTAACTATTTCGGATAATGGTATAGGAATTCCAGAAGATTTTGATTTTAGAACTCAGGGAAATATGGGTATGACTTTGATTAATGGTTTAATTGATCAAATTGAGGGTAATATTGTCCTTGTTAAACACCGAGGAACAAAATTCATTATTCAATTCCATGATAATATATAATTATTTATTTTTTCTTGTTGATTTTAACAAATGTTTATATGGTACAAAATTTATTAACTACATACCGACGGTCGGTTTGTAGGGATGTTTATGGTTAAAAGAAAATCAAAAGAAAAACGTATCAATGAAATCATTAATGCGGCAATAGATGTTTTTTTAGAAAAAGGCTATGAAAACACTACTATGGAGACAATCGCTCAAAAAGCAGGAGTCAGCAAAGGCGGACTGTATCATTATTTCCAAAGCAAAGACATGATTTTGATGATGGTTAATCGAAAAATCAGCGAAAACATTGAAAAAATGATGATGGATGCGGGTGAATGTTCTACTATCAAAGAGGGGATTTTGAATTATGTGGAACAGTATATCAGTTACTGGATACAACACCCTAAAGAGACAAGTTTCCTTTTTCTTTCAATAGCTAAAATCATGGACAATAAAGAACTTTTAAAATTTTATAAAGAATTCATGACTGACTACATTAATTACTTTGAGAAAGTCTTCAATTTAGGAATTCAAAATGGGGAATTCATCTCGCATAATACTAAAACAAGTGCAGTAACCCTTGCAGCGGCCATGGATGGAGTTTTAAGTTTTCTGATTCTTGATGAGAGCCTACAACTGGAAGATGTTCTAGCACACTTTGAAGAAAAATTTATTAAACCTATTGAAATTGTTAATTAGTTAAAAAGGCAGCAATAATTCATTAAAATACTTTAGATTTGATCCATTTTTATGACTAAATGTGGAGTTTCTATTTCAGAACCATTAATGTATATTATTTACTATATTAATTGCTATTTTGGATGGAAAAAGAGCTAATTGCCATTATTTATGCTTTATAGTGCCTTTTATGATTATTGGAACTAAAATAAAGAATTTTTTAGGGTTTCCATCTCTCAATATTGAATCAGATAATGATTTATGCATTGAATATTATATCTGCCAAGAAAGCCCTAATATGAATTGATGTCAGAAAAATGTATTGAATGGGGATATGGTTGATGTAGAGTGTATTTTATGCGGGGAATGCGCTGCATTGTGTTCTAAAGGAGCAATAAAAATTAATTTGGCATTCCCAAAAAAGGTGTTAAAAGATGAAAATTGAAAATTTGGACTTTTACTACTTTTCAGGAACAGGGAATACATTATTGATAGTTAAAAAGATGGTTGAAATTTTTGAAAAATATGGGATCAAAGTAAATTTATTTAAAATAGAAGATTCCAATTCCAATGAAATTAACTTAAACCACACAATTGGTTTAGGATTTCCTATAGCAGAATTATCTACCTATGATTTTGTCTGGAATTTTATTAAGGATCTCCCTCAAACTGATAATACTGATATATTTATGGTGGATACTTTGGGGGGATTTTCTGGTGGCATTGTTGGACCAGTAAGGGAAATTGTTAAAAAGAAAGGTTACCATCCTATTGGCGCAAAAGAAATAATTATGCCATCTAACATATTTTATATCCCTGATAAATCCACTACAAAAAAGAAAATCGCAAAAGGACTTATAGAAGCTGAAAGATATGCTAATTCTATAATTAAAGGCGAATCTAATTGGGGCAGAGTGCCTTTATTGTCTGACGGGGTTTATTATATATCTAGAACTGCTTTAAAGTTAACTCATTCAAATTTAAGTCAGAAATACTTCTGCTTGGATGTAGATAAAGAGAAATGTAATAAATGTGGCTGGTGTGTGGAGCTATGCCCTATAAAAAATATTCAAATAGGAAAAGATAGGTTTCCTGTTAATTTGAGAAATTGTTGTTATTGCTTAAGATGCACTTCTTTTTGCCCAAAAAAAGCTATTTCCGCCCCATTTAATTTTAAGGGGAAAACTTATCGTGCCGTTAAGACGGAAGAATTTTTAAAGTTCAATCAAAAAATTATTTAAATACATGATGTTCCATTATAAATTTAAACTATTATATATTCTTTATTTTTGAATTTTAAGTTTTAATACTCCTTATTTTTTTCAGGATTTCTAATTATAATTAGCATAGCAAGGAAATATTATAAATAATTCTTCAATTAATAAATAATATAATAAAGAGGGGCATTTTTGGAGGTGAAATATAATGAGCAATCATACGCTTCTAGGTGTTTTAACCATTATTTTAGGTATTTTAGTGATGGTATTTCCTTTGTTTTCAGTATTCACAGTCAGTGTTTTAGCTGGATTAGGAGTGCTATTTTTAGGTATATGGTTACTTTCTCTTGGATTTGGGGCTTGGGCTCAAAACAAGGGTTTAGGGGTAGCTTATTTAATTTTAGGTATCATTGCTATAATTATTGGTTTAGGTCTATTTGGAAATGTATTGGCATTAAGTTTCTTAGCCAGCCTGTGGTTATACTTCGGAGGATTCTTCTTGATTATAGGGGGAATCATGGGATTCATTGCAAGAGACGCTACAATACACAAGGGATCCAATGCCTTACTAGTCATAATGGGGATTTTGTACATAATTCTAGGAACTTACGCATTAAACCCACTTTATCTAGCTATAATTATTGGAATAAGCTTAGTAATAGATGGAATTGCTTTATTATTTGTAAATCCTATTGAAATAGCAGAACCTGTGGAATAATTTTAAAGTATAGTCCCTCTTTATTTTCCCAGGTTTTTATAAATTCTAAATTTAATCAGAAGGTGATTAATATGGGAAAATGTATGGTGGCTGCTTGCCAGATGGAAATCTTAATGGGGGATCTGGAAGAAAACATCCACGAAGTAGAACGATTTTTAAAGATTGCAGCAAAAAAAGGTGCAGATATAGTCGTTTTCCCAGAATGTGCCTTAACTGGTTACTCTGTCCGGTCTCGTGAAGAAGCAGAACTCCTCTCAATAACCGTTGATAGTGATCATATCAAAAATTTTGCGAAAATTTGTCATGAATTCCAGATATATGCAGTTATAGGGTTTATAGAACGTGATGGGGCTAAATTATATAATTCTGTTGTGATGTTAGGTCCAAATAATTTTCAAGCAATTCATCGTAAAATTCACACATCATTTGTAGGTATTGATAGGTTTGTTGATGAGGGAAACATTCCATTAAAAGTATACGAACTTCCTTTTGGTAAAATAGGATTTTATATTTGTTATGATCATAATTTCCCAGAAACCGCCAGATCACTAGCACTAGATGGCGTTCAATTAATATGTATTTCTACTAACTGGAATGAACAGGCAAAACACATTGCTCTGGCTCTAAGCAAGGTGAGAGCTTTTGAAAATAATGTTTTCATAGCGTGCGCTGATAGAATTGGGATGGAAAGAGGAAATCGTTTCATTGGTTTAAGCCACATAACTAATCAATATGGGACTTTGGTAGCTCAAGCAGGGGAATTCCAGGAAGAGATAATATTTGCAAGTCTCGATCTTGATTTAGCAGATGAAAAGAAAATAATGGTGCGTGAAAATGAATATGTTGATTTTATGGCAGATAGAAGAGTTGATTTCTATCATAAAATAATAAAATGAGTAATTATAATAAAATAGCTTTTTCACAAAAAAGTAGCCTAAATCTTTTTTATAAGTTTTAAGTGCTTTTGGAGATAAATTAGATTTTAAATGGAAATAATTTATTAAAATTCTGCTAGTTTGTCTGTCTTAATATTATTGTATTTGTTCATCATCTTCAAAAGGGGTTATTTGCCATAAAAGTAGTTTCCAATAAATTCCTTCTTTAGTGTAAACTGCGGAAACGTGGTATTTACCGGAAATTTCATCTCCCCTGAATTTTATTTTCTCATCACAGTAATAAGTTAATATAGCCGTATTATCTGAGGAGGTAATTACTTCAAATTCAGACATATCAAATTCAAGCAGATCTAACTCTTCAAAAAGTTTATTGATGATATAATCTCTATTTAGTCTCCCAAAGTAATTAATTTCATGAAAGTCATCTGCCAGTAAGTCCAATAATTTTTCCCTATTTTTATCGAACCAAGCATCTCTTCTTCTATCTTCTAATCGAATAAGGGCAGTCTTCAGATTGTTAGTCATTATTTTCACCTTCCAAAATTTGCATAACCATCCGTGGGCCTCCCTTCCCAATCTGCTAAATGCAGAAATAATAACATCGGGTTAATCCATCTCTTTTCAATATAGAATACTTATTTTGATAAATCATCCTATATAAAACATAAGTATGATATAATTTTATTATCATTGTAAATGTATAATAATTAAGTTTTAATGTTTCTTTATTAATATCTATTCTTAGTTAGAGATAAATTTAATTGAAGAAGAATATCAATAATAAAAAATCTTCATGCCAAATTTTAACAATTCACTATTTTTGAGGAGTTATCAATGAAATACTCCTTGAAGAAATAAATACTTTCAAATTATAGAATTAAATTCCAATTTCAATAATTTCTTTTCAATAAATGAATTAACTATTTATAATTTAAAAAACAATCATCTATCTCAGGTAAATCCTGGGGGCCTGTGCCCTATTTAGCTGCACACGCTCACGTTCCTATGGCTTCCAGGTACTGAATAATTATAATTATTTCTTTAAAAATTCTAAACGAGATAGTATGGCTTCATTCGATCAATTAAAGGCAATTATTCAACTTTTTCGATTAGATTTATCTTTAGCTGCAGGAATATGTGTTATTGTAGGGGAAATAGTTGCTCTTGGTCACATACCTCAAGTTTATGAAGCAATACTGGGCTTTGGAGTTGGATTTTTTATTTCAACATCTGTTCTAATTTTAAATGACTATTTTGATCTGGAAACTGATAAAATAAATGCGCCAAATAGACCACTACCATCTGGTTTGATTCAAACACATACAGTTATTTTATTATCTACTGTTACCGTTATAATTGGTCTAATTTTCGCTGGATTGATTAGTGGCATTGCTTTTTCAGTCGCCATGATATTATGGATTATTGGCTTTTCA
Source organism: Methanobacterium alcaliphilum (assembly GCF_023227715.1). NCBI lineage: Archaea > Methanobacteriati > Methanobacteriota > Methanobacteria > Methanobacteriales > Methanobacteriaceae > Methanobacterium > Methanobacterium alcaliphilum. The sequence goes on along the minus strand of NZ_JALKIF010000003.1, from coordinate 81,745 downwards.
TATAACTGGAAACTAAAAAGAACTGGGTTTCTGGGTAATTTGTTGGTAAGTTCGTCAGTTGCAATGACCTTTATTTTTGGCGGACTTGTTATTGGAAATCCATGGAATATTGCTGTATGGATTTTCAGCGCCATAGCATTTTTAATTGATCTGGGTGAGGAGATTGCAGCAGATGCTATGGACATGGAAGGAGATAAATTGATAAATTCTCAATCAATTGCCATTAAAACAGGCCGCGACAATGCACTAAAATTTTCAGCAATTTTATTTGCTATGGTAGTTGTTATAAGTTTGATTCCACTCATTGGAGGATGGTTAGGATTTTCTTATTTGTTAATGATTAGTATAATGGATGTTATAATTATAATTTCCACAGTAAAATTTCTAAAAACCAGCAATTCAGATGAAAAAAGGAAATTTTTACGTATAATATATTTAGGAGCCACATTAGGGTTAATTGGATTTATTTTGGGTCAGATATTTGTTTAATATGACAAATTCAAATAATAACATTTAATTATAATTTAAGTGATTATTTTATTATGAATATTTATAAATTACTTTTAATTTTTGTATTGGTTTTGATTTTTGTATGCGTTTCTTTATTTTCTGGTCACGAAATTTATGGATCACAGCCTGATGAATATAAAACCTTTCAAAAGGAGTCAGTTTCTTTTAAATATCCTAGCAACTGGAAGATTTATACATCTAAAATGGAACCAGAATCATTCGCCGTAGTTGGAAACCCTAAAACTGAAGGATATGAGGATATGAATCTTCCTACTACTATGGTGGTAATTAATAAGAATGTAATGTCTGCTGATGTCAATAATTCTTATTCTGAGAACTATTATTCTCAGAGAATAATCAATGAAGATGTAGATACTATGCAATCACTGGAATCCTATGCAACTACACCATATGATAATTATCTGGATTCTCTCAAAGAATTAATTATAAATCTAAAACCATTGAATTTTGATGCAACAAAACTAATAGTCCCATTATCAGACGATTTCAGTGAACTTTTAGACCCTTCTCGTGTCACTGATGCTTTTTTAGGACAATTTTTTAACAATTATACTGGTTATCATCAAATGGACTATTCTGCCCAAGATTCTTCAACAAATAAAATAAATTCCACAAAATTTACTATGGGTGCAGTGAACACATATACTAAACATGGCGAATATTGTAAGGTTATATCATTTGAAATTAAGAACGGAAGCCAAGTAAATTGCTATGTTATTATGTGCTCGGCCATGAGTCCGGATATTGATGATGCTAAAAAAGATTTCAATATTATACTAAAAAGTTTGAAAGTGAATCAAAAAAGTATATTAAATTAAATCATTTCATCTTGGACACTTACACAGAACCTGCAGAGTGCTCCTGGAGTATTCAACTGCTTTTCTTTAACTGGGCAGTAATAAACTCCGTTTTCATACCTTAAAATAAATCCCCCTGGAAATTTAGTTCCTACAGGGTGTATTGATTCTTTTTTGACGAAAGCAGTATAAGTGGCCACTATTTTAGCAATTTTTTGAAAACATAGTTCTTCATGACACTTCGAATTTTTCCTTTGTTTATCAAGAATCTTGAAAAATTCTTTTAGCTTTACTAGATTGACCTGACCATGGTAAGTTTCTTTGTCTTCTTTAAGATCTTTTATTCTGATGAAAAATGCACGGGTAAACCTTTCAATGAATTCATCTCTTTCTTTAGATGGCATAAATTTGGCATCTTCTTTAAGGTAAATACTGGCATCCATTATTTCTTTAATATGGATATTTGATGCTTCTTTTTTTAGAATCTTTAGAAGATTATTTTTAGAAATTTCATGCGAAAAATCAATTTTATCAAGATAACTGATCATATATCCTCCCTTAAGAAATATTAATAAGAAATTATTTTCAATGATTTAATGAGGTTCATATGGAACTATATACTGGGGTCTTGTTCAGCAATGCAAAAACCACACACAGCGCCGGGATTATCTTTCTGACTTTCTTTAACGGGACATAAATAATTTTCACCGTCATGGATCACTTCAAAACCACCTGGAAATGGGGTTCCAATAGGATGAATGGGTTCATCCAGTACAAATGTAGTGTAAATAGATATAATCATGTAAATTTTAAAAAAAGATTGATTGAAATTTTTATTCATATCATTCTCTCTTTTTTGTTTATTTAGTAAGAGGATAGCTTCTTTAAATTTTTCACTATTAATTTCGCCAATATATTTTACTCTATCATTTTTAAGGATAGTAATGCGAGTAATAAATGCATGTGTATAAGATTCAATGAATTTTTCGCGATATTCTCTTTGTACATATTTAGCATCTTCAATAATGAATAAACTGGCTGAAATAATTTCTTCTAAATTAACCTCTTTTGCTTTCAATTTCAATGTTTCTAAAATCGAAATTTTAGTTAACTTACTGAAATCAATATTCTCAAACATCATCATCACAAATCATATTTAAGACCCATCACTAAATCTACGTATGGCTGCTGCAAGTTTAGGCCCGATACCCTCCACTTTTTGCAATTCTCTTTCACTCACGGGTCTTAAATCTTCACCAAATGCTTTAACCAGTGCACGGGCTCTTTTTCTTCCTAATCTTTTAACTCCCAATACCAGTGGAATTAAATCTTCACCCACACCATAGTAAAGCCTAGCCGACAGTTTTTCCAGCTCCTGTGATGGTCCATAGATGCCTAAAACTTCTGAAATATCTTTAAAGAATCTCACAAGGAGTGAAGCTTCATAAGCAGCTCTTCGAGTGCTTGCCGCATATACGTGGAATGCATTTTCAATTTCATATTCGTTGCGTTCTTCAATCCACTCAATAAGTGATGCTGTTGTGGCTTCAGCAGGACCCATATCCACTGCAAAAATTCCTTTACTGGAAAGTTTCTCTCGCACGGGATCCTTACTTTTACGTCCTTTAAATGATATAAGGGGCATGTCTGGTGTTCTACATAGTTGATAAAGTAGTTGATATTCGTCCAGATTTTCTAATTGGGAAGCATATTCCTTGAGCTTAACGGAGGTTTCTACAGTGTAATTAGATTTAGCAATAATCAAACCAAGAGCAGTTGCTTTAAGTCCTTCAGGAGTAGCTTGGAGTATCCCATTTTGCATTAAGAAATTTATAGCGGTGTTTATTTCATATTCCATACTCTCTGAGGCAAATGCACTCATATATGGGCTGTTTTCCATTTGATATCCGTAAAATGTTTTGGTGAAAAATTCCTGTATTTCAACAGGGTTTTTAGCCAGAGTTGATGCTACCTGTGCAATAATCTGTTTATAAACTGCGTCTTTATTTTCAATTAACTTGGAATTGGTGGGCTCAACATCTCCATTTACATAACGTTCTTGCAGATTAAAAGCTTCATCTAATGTTTTGGCTACAAGGTAAGAGTATCCTACATCATCGTATTGTGGTCTACCTGCACGCCCGGACATTTGTTCATAATCAAAAACTGGAATATTTTGGGGTCCTTGTGATGTCCAACGGGTATAATCTCGAATTACAACACTTCTTGATGGTAAATTAACCCCATACATTAAACTGGGGGTTGCAGTAATCATTAATAAGTTCCCTTTTTTGAATTCATTTTCAATAATTTCTTTTTGTTCATTGAAAAGCCCCGCATGGTGGAAAGCAACGCCGTTATCGACACATTCTGCTAATTTAAGGCAGGTTGTGGTGGGTCTTGAACCTTTACGGTTTGGAACATCTAGAATACTCTCTGCCACCTTTTTAAATTCTTTATTTTTATTTCTAGGAATTTTTCTTTTTATTTTATTGGCTACATAATTAGCCAGGGATTCAGTAAATCTTCGGGTGGATACAAAAGCTAGGGCTTGAGCATCATCTTCTAATGATTTTTCCAAAATCTTCACAATAACGTCATTTTTGTTTTTGGTATTGAACATCTCTGTATTCAGAACTTCCTTATGTAATGGTACTGGGCGATAGTCGTGTTCTACTACTGTAGCTTCTAACCAGCCAGAAATTTCCCCCATATTTTGCAAAGTTGCAGAAAGAGCAATGGTACGCATACCTGGATTAATTATTTTAGAGCGAGTTATAGCGCATTCAATTGTAGGTCCTCTGCTGTATTCTCCAATCATGTGGAATTCATCTACAATCAGTAAATCCACTTCACGCAATGTATTCCATGAAAATCGGGTTATGGCGTCAAATGATTCAAAAACCATCACTGCAAGATCTGATGAACGTGGATTTCTGCCTACTTTTATTCCGTATTCTTCAAATAATTTAAATTCATTTAACTTTTCATTTTGAATAGATAATAATGGGACGGCATATACTACTTTTCCCCCATTTAGTAACGTTTTTAATGCAGCTAGTACTCCTAATAAAGTTTTTCCGCTTGCTGTAGGAATAGCTATTATGTAATTATGATCATCATCAAGATATCCCGAATCTACAACGGCTCTTTGGGCGGGATTTAATTCTTCTACAAATGGGTAACACTCATTTATAATCTGGCGAATAGCAGGATCTATATCATTCATAATTTAACCTGGTCTTTTTAGAATATTTAATTTTAAAAGTTATGGGACATTTAAACTTTTTTCTCTTTCTTTAAAACCACGATATCTGAAATCTTTGTTTGGGGGTACTGACCATGGTCATCTTTTTCTACGCTTTTTGTCATATCCCATATGGTCAAAAGAGCTACACTAACACCCGTAATTGCTTCCATCTCAACACCGGTCTTACTGACACAATTTACACTAACTGTGACCACTATGCTGGTTTTTTCCACTAAAAAATCAACTTCTATACCTGTAACTGGTAATGGATGGCATAATGGTATTAAATTTGATGTATTTTTTACTGCATTTATTGCGGCAATTTGGGCAGTTGTTAATACATTGCCTTTTTTTATTTTTTGGCTTTGAATGAGAGCAATGGTTTCATTTTTTAAGTTGATCTTTCCAGAGGCTATGGCGCGTCTTTTGATAGTTGGCTTATTTCCAACTTCTACCATGTGTACCCCTTCTTTAGTTAAGTGTGTAAAGTCGTTTCCACTCATAGAATCCCTTCTTTTTATAATCATATATAGCAGTAAATGCTTTTAAATTCTATTTGTAAAATGAATTATTTAATTTAGTGCAAATATTAGACTAAATCTTAAATGCATTTTAATTATATTAAAACTGGTTAAAAATAAAAGATGATATTTTTTAGAGATTTAGTAAGGTATTTCCATTTTAGCAAATTTTAAAGCGATTTTTCTACCTTCTTCTCCCATTTTTTCTCTTAAATCTGCATTAGCTAGTAATTTATCAAGTGCCTCTGATAGACCAATTGAATCTCCAGCTTCTACAAGTATCCCCGCATCATTATTTATCAATTCTGGTATCCCTCCTACTTTAGTACCTACCACTGGTTTACCTGAAGCCATAGCTTCCAAAAGAGCAATACCAAAACTTTCAGAGATTGAAGGTAAAGTTACAATATCTGCGGCGGGTAAAATTTCATCTACGTCATATCGAGGGCCTGTAAAGATCACATTTTCAATCTTTTCATATTCCACCATGCCTTTTAAATCATTTAAAAGAGGCCCACCACCAACTATAACTAGTTTGGAGTCTTCTTTCATTATTTTTTTAGCCCTTAAGAGATATTTCAATCCTTTTTGCTTAACAAGATTGCCCACAAATAATATCATGGATTCATCACTAGCAATATTTAATTCTTCTCTAAGCGTGCTTGTTTTTTTGGGATGAAATTTTTCTGTGTCAATTCCATTCCACGTGACTTTGAGTTTATCTTCTAATCCCGGTATTCCTAATTTAAGAACTTCTTTTTTTACAGATTCACTTACAGCAAAAACACCTGTTGCATCCTGGAGAATCAATTTTAAAATAGGTTTCAGAAATTTATTTGAAGATAGTAAAAATACATCTGACCCGTGCAATGTAACGTAAAATTTCCGCCCAGTGAACATGGATGCCATCAACCCTGCAAGACCCGGAGGGAAAAGATAATGTGCATGTATTATGTCTATGTCTTCTTCTTTAACAAGTTGAATTACTTTTCTAGCTCCATTGATAGCAAAAAATAGCCCTCTAAGTCCTTTAATATTGGGGGCAGGTGCTGATTCTACCCTTATGTTTTCAAGATCTTGGATATTTTCATGGGGATAAGTAACTACGTATACTTTATCTCCATTTTCCTGCAGAGATTTGGATAGTAAATAAACATAAGATGCAATACCGCCTAAATGAGGAGGAAAATGCCCTATCATACATACTTTCATTAAATCACCTTTAAAATGAATGAATAATTGATTAAAATATAATTAATTAATGTATTAGGATAAGATTATTTATTTTAAATTTAGGCTTATTTAAATTTCTGTAGTAATTCAGCAAGCACAGTTCCATCCATACGCACTATAATCACATCAATGTCCAGCGGATATTTAACCTGGCATTGTTCTTTTATGCTGTGGGCAATACTTTTAAATACTTTATCTTGGAGCCCGTATTCACTTAAAATGTCAATCATGTCTTCTGTAGTTTTAGAATCAAAAATTCTTTTTATTAAATCTTTTGAACCACCTGAAAGGGCCGTATGGGCCGCAATTATTTCTTTTCGACCATCCGCTACAGAATGTTTTGTATTAAATATTCCTCCAGCAATTTTAACAAGTTTCCCAGCATGGCCAAACAAAATTATCTTTTTCACATTCCTATCAACCGCAGTTTTTAACATATGACCTACACAGTTACTCATCTGTATAATTTGATCTTTTTCTGCTTTTAATAATTTTAAAGCCAGCTTTTCACCAATATTTCCTGGAACAAAAATCAGTTTTTCATATCCCAATCCTTGAGCAACATCGATTTGACAGGTGAGTGCTTTTTTATATGAGGCCATGGACATGGATCTTGCAATCCCCGTGGTTCCCAGAATAGAAATTCCATTTTCAATTCCAAGACGGGGGTTCATTGTCCTGGAAGCAATTTTTTTACCTTGGGGCACAAATATGGTCACTAAAGCGCCTTCGTTTTCGTTTAAATAATTCCCCAGGTTTTCTTTGATCATTTGGCGAGGGACTGGATTTATTGCTGCTTTTCCCACTCCAATCTGCAATCCGGGTTTAGTGATGATGCCCACACCATCTCCACCTTCAATTATTATTCCATTTCCCTTAAACAACTCCACTTTTGCACCAATTCCCTGGTTAATAGTAACATCAGGATCGGAATAAGGTTTTTTAACAACTATTGCTTGAGCTTTAGAGGAGGATAATTTTTTTAGTTCTTCAATTTCTATTTTAAGTTTGTCAAAAGGAGTTTTTATTTCTACAATAGAAATATTCGGATCATTATTTTTGATACAAAAAAGAGAAGCTAGGGCAGCGGCAGTAGCTGCACTACCTGTAGTTATTCCAAATGATTCCCCTTTGTCTTTGAGGCTCATTAAAAAAATCCTTAGTTAGTTATAAAAAAAATAAGTTGTTATTCATCTAAAAGTTCTTTTATGGCCTGCATTAACTCTTCTTTACCAGGAGCACCTACAAATTTAACTACTCCATTCATGGCAATCGCTGGAACGGCCATAAGTCCATAATTCACAGCTCTTTCTCTATCTTCCATGATGTCCACTTTTTCTATCTCAAGGATATCTCCTAAATCTTTTTTAGCCTCTTCAACCACTTCAATGGCCATAGGACAGTATGGGCATGTAGGGGATGTAAATACTTCTATTTTTACAACCATGTTTTAACCTCCGATGAGCATTACACTTATCTAAATTTTACATTTATATTATAATATGAACTATATTTATAACAGTTTTTATCTAATGTTTTTTAATAAATAGTTATTTGTTCATATTGGATAATAGGTTTTGGCTGTTTTTGATATTCCAATATTTGTTTATTTTTTTATTTGAGTTAAAGTTGAAACTAAACGATTTTTTTTTTGGGTATTGAAAATTCTTGGCTACTTTCTTATTTTAAAAAAATAACTTGTAAAAAAATTTAAACAGGAAAAAAGTGCTAAAGAGTGTGTTTATTAATAACTGCTCTTTATGGAACTATTTCCTGAATTTTCTCCAATCCCACTTCCTATGGCATAACCAATTTTAGAAGATAAACTACTCAATATTTGATCTAAAGTACTGGAAGGTCTCATACTTATTATGCTGTAGGAATCACCTATTCCCGCAAGTTTGGCTGCGGTTTCAATTGCATTGTCTTTACTACCCAAATAATCGACTAATTTGATGTTTTTGGCTTGTCTTCCAGTGTATATTTTTCCTTCAGCAATAGTTTTCACATAAGCAGTACTCAGATTTCTATTTTTAGCTGTAATATTGATAAAATTTTCATATTCTTCATTAATCATGGTTTGCAGCATTTTTCTCTCTTCAGTAGTTAAATTTCTGTAATCGGCACCCATGTCCTTGTACTTACCTGCTTTAATAGCATATTTATTAACACCCATTTGGCGGTACATTTCAGAAAGGTCTGTAAGGTCGAGGATAACTCCTATACTTCCTACCCATGACGAGGGGCTGGCGACGATTTTATCAGAGGCTGAAGCTACTAAATAGGCACCGGACGTTCCAGTATCACTAATCCAGCTAACCACTGGTTTTTTTGAATTTTGGATAGACTCCATTATTTCTTCACTAGCCACTGGTGTACCACCAGGGCTGTTAATATCTAGAACAATAGCACTGATTGATGAATCATCATTAGCTTCCCTTATTAATTCTTTAACTTGATCTGGATTGACGTATTCTGATGTAGAACCATATCCAATTTCACCATAAATAGGAATAACCGCTACGGTACCTCCTAATATAGTGCTGGTAGACGTTAATCCAAAAAAGGCCACTAAACAAATAAAAATAAATAAAAGGCCTCCTAATACTCCAAAAAGGATTTTGACATTTTTGTCCATTTTATCACATAATCTATATGATTTCTTTAAAATGATTTTTTTCCTAATTTTTTTTGTTAATTAAAATTAAGAATACATGATGTTTTTTCACACATCAAATATTTTTAATATTTAATATTCAATTTTTAATATTGGATGAATTGATATAGTGATAATATTATATAAAGTATAATGTTCTGATATAATAATTCCATAACTTGTCTTTCAAAAGTTTAGATACATTTTGGTGGTAAATTGAAAAAAACAGTACGAGCACCTGGATCAGCGACAGTAATAAATGCTATATCTACAGGTAGTGGGTCAGCATTTGGAATTCAGCTTTATGTTACGGCTGAAGCTAAATTAAAGTCTAGTGATATCAAATGTACATCAGATAGAAGAGTAAATCCAAAATTAATGAATCTGTGTGTTGAAAAAGTTTTAAATCACTTTGATTTAGATATAGGTATTCGTATTAAAACGTCATCAACTCTTCCAGTTGCGTCTGGGCTTTCAAGTAGTAGTGCTACATCTAATGCCGTAGTAATGGCTGTATCAAAGTTAATATCAGATGAATTTCATTTAGAGCCTATGAATGATGCTGAAATTTTGAACATGGCTATAGATGCATCATTGGATGCGGGTGTGACAATAACGGGTGCTTTTGATGATGCAAGTGCATCATATTTTGGCGGACTTACAGTAACCAATAATTTGCAGCGAGAAATTCTCAAAAAAGATAAGATGGAAAAACAAAACATATTAATATATATGCCTGACAGAAAATCACTGACCGCACAATCAGATGTTAATAGAATGAAGCTTTTATCACCATGGGTAAATATGGCCTTTCAGGAGGCTCTTCATGGGGATATATACAAAGCTCTTACTTTAAATGGTATTTTGTATTGTGCTGCATTAGGATTTAATTCCCAAATTGCATTAGATGCATTAGATTCTGGTGCAATTGCATCTGGATTGTCTGGAACAGGTCCGTCTTTTGTAGCGGTTGTTGATGATAAAAGTCAGGATAAAGTCCAGGAAGCCTGGAATGCATATTCTGGAAAAGTTATCTCAACAGAAGTTGATAATAAGGGCACTATGGTGGTTTAAATGGATAAATCCCATGCACTGAAACTTCTTCATGAATCCAGAGAACAAATAGATATCATAGATGAGGAGATACTTAATCTAATCAGTAAAAGAACCTCTCTGGCTCGGGAGATTATTAAATCGAAAATAATATTAGGTATGGAAATCCAGGATAAAGAAAGGGAAGCACATATCCATGAAAAAACCCGAAGGATTGCCAGAGAGAATAAGATTGATGAAGAAAAACTCTCTCAGATAATGAGAATATTGACAGATATAAATAAAAAAGAACAAGAACAAATATTAAAGGAGGAAAAATAATGGGTAATATTAGAACTTCATTTGTTAAAAGAATGTCTAAAGAATTAATAGAAACTCACCAAGGAAAATTCACTACTGACTTTGATGAAAACAAAAAATTAGTGGAAGAATTTTCAACTGTAAGCACTAAACACTTACGAAACAAAATTGCCGGATACGTTACCCGGTTAGTGAGACAACAATCATCTCAAGCTTAAATGCTTGTTATGATTCACTCTTTAAATTTTTTTAATTGCAATATTAAAATTACAATATTAATAAATCATATTTATTATAATTTTATTCATTAAAGGTTGTGAAGGTTAATGGAATTAATTGTGGCCAAATTTGGAGGAACTTCGATAGGAAATGGGAATAGGATAAAAAAAGCTGCTCAATCAGTTGTTGATGAATATATGAAGGGCAATAAAGTTGTTGTTGTGGTTTCAGCCATAAACAAGACTACTGATGAACTTCTTCACATTGTTGATGATGCTATGGAAGAAGCAGTAACAGAAAAACAACTGGCAGAAATTGTTTCTATGGGAGAAATGACCAGTGTTAGAATATTCTCTTCAGCTATTGAAGCTCTGGGTGTTAAATCTGAATATGTTGATCCTTTTATGGATAATTGGCCAATAGTAACCGACAGCAACCTATTAAATGCTAAAGTTGATTTCAAAGATACTGAAGAAAAATCTCAAGAACTCATAAAAATGCTGGATCAAGGAATAATTCCAGTGGTCTGTGGATTTTTAGGTCGGGATAATCAAGGTTATATTACCACTCTTGGACGAGGTGGGAGTGATATAACTGCTTTCTTATTAGGGCACTGTTTAAATGCAGATAATGTGATTATAGTAACTGATGTTAGCGGGGTAATGTCCACGGATCCTAATAAATTACAGGATGCTCAAAAACTGGATAAAATTTCAGTAGAAGAAATGAGAGATCTGGCCACTCATGGTGCTCAAGTATTACACCCTCATGCTCTCAAATATAAAGATCCTAAAATCAATGCTAAAATCATCGGATTTGAAAATGGAGACCTTTCTTCTCCTGGAACTGAGATAATAGGTCCTTCAAAAGATGAAATGCTCAAAACCACATCATTAATTGGAGAACATATCTCTGTACTGGCTGTTGTAGGAGAGGAAATATTAAACAAGTCAGGTATTTTAGCAGAATTAACAGATATACTGGCAGAAAATAAGATTAATATCTTTGGTATTTCTACGGGTCAAAATTCGGTAACGCTGTTCATTAACAAAAAAGATGCTGATGAGGCGCATCGAATACTGCATGATGTTGTTGTAAAAAATGATAATTTAAGCTCTCTTTCATTAGGAACTGAAATTGCTATGATTAGTATTGCTAGTCCCGATTTTATAGATACGCCGGGGATTATATCTGATATAACTGAACCTTTAAGAGAGAACAATTTAAATATTGTTGAAATATCATCTTCACAGACTTCAGTTGTGATTTTTGTAGAGTGTAAGGATGGAAAAAAAGCTTATGAACTTGTAAGGAGTGTCTTAGAATGAAATTTGAAGGTACTACCGTAGCTATGATAACTCCATTTACCTCTGATGATGAGGTAGATGAACCAGGCATGCGGGAAAACATAAACTATCTGATAGAAAACGGTGTAGATGGGATTCTTGCAGCTGGAACTACTGGAGAATCAGCCACAATTACTCATGAAGAACAAAGAAAGATGATTGACATTTTGATTGACGAAGTCAATGGCCGGATTAACACCATTGCAGGTGCAGGTAGCAATTCTTCTAAGGAAGCTTTAAGTTTAGTTCAATATGCTGAAAGCGTTGGAGCTGATGCAGCACTGGTCATAACTCCTTATTATAACAAACCACAATCACATGGTCTTTTGGAACATTACCGGATGATGAATGATTCATCTGATATTCCTATTATTGTTTATAATGTACCTTCCAGAACTGGAACAGATATTGATGTGGAAACAATTGTTCGAGTGGCGGAAATGGATAATATAGTGGGAATTAAAGAAGCCAACCCGGATATGGATAAAGTTTCCATGTGCATGAGTAAACTAATAGAATTTGGTTTAGATGATAAATTCACCATAATCTCTGGAAATGACAATCTAACTCTCCCTATGATATCTTTAGGGGCAAAAGGAGTAATTTCAGTAGTTGGAAATGTTGATCCTGCCAGAATGAGTCGAATGGTAAATGAAGCACTTTCTGGTGATTTTGGAGGGGCATTTGAAACTCATTATGAACTATATGATCTTATGAAAGTTTTATTTGTTGAAAGTAACCCAGTTCCTACCAAAGAAGCATTAAATATGATTGGCAGGCCTTCAGGTCATGTTAGAATGCCTCTTGCTCCTTTAAAAGAAGAGAGTAAAGCTAAGTTAAAAATAGTTTTGGAAGATCTTTCCTTAATCTAACTCAGTTTAGCAGGTTAATTAAATAAGGACTAAACAATTTTTTTCTTAGATTAACTGTAGAACAAGTTGATTTATTTATTTCCTATTTATTTTTCAATCTATGGAGTTTGATAAAATGATAAAAGTGGCAGTAACTGGTGCATGTGGAAGAATGGGGTCAGGAATAATAAAGACAGTTCTCCAACAAGAAGATATGGAAGTTGTAACCGCTATTGAAGCTCCTAATTCACCATTAGCAGGAAAAGATGTGGGTGAGGTAATAGGCTTAGGTCCTATTGGTGTGGAGATATTTGGAGCTGAAAATTTGGTAGAGGCATTAGAAAAGAGTAAAGCTGATGTATTAGTAGATTTTACTATTGCTAATGCTGCAGTTGAAACTATAAAAACTACTGCAAAATGTGGAGTTAATCTTGTAGTGGGAACAACTGGCTTATCTGATGAACAGATGATGGAAATCAAAGATTCTATTTCCAAAAATAATGTTAAAGCGGTTATTTCTCCTAACATGGCTGTTGGTGTTAATGTTTTTTTTAAGATTTTAAAAGATTTAGCACCAGTATTGGCAGACTATGATGTGGAAATCATTGAAGCCCATCACAAACACAAAAAGGACGCCCCGTCTGGAACAGCGGTTAGAGCGTTTGAAATAATTGCACAAGAAACTGAGCGGAATCCTCAAGAAGCAGGAGTTTACGGTAGAAACGGCCTCGTTGGAGAACGCACTAAAAATGAAATAGGGGTCCACGCAGTTAGGGGTGGAGATATTGTAGGTGACCACCTAGTGCTTTTTGCGGGGGATGGAGAACGATTAGAAATTGTTCATAGGGCACACAGTCGTCAGGCTTTTGTTAGCGGTGTTATTAAAGCCTTAAGATTTATTCCTTCAGCAGATAAGGGTAAAATTTGTGATATGACTGATGTATTAGGAATTTAGATGGCACGGTTTTTAAGAGCCTATAAATAAAAAATATTAGGTATAATCTATAATAAAATAGCTAATGAAAATATAATAATGTATTATTTAAGGGGTATGAGGTGATATTATGGTGAATGTAGGTATTCTCGGCGCAACTGGAATGGTTGGTCAAAGATTTATAGAACTATTGACTGATCATCCGGATTTTGAAATTACATCATTGACTGCATCGCAACGTTCTGCTGGAAAAAAATATGAAGATGCCGCTACTTGGTACTTGGATAGTGGAATGCCAGATTCTGTGAAAGATATAGAAGTAGTGGATACGGATCCTTCTCAAGTAGGTGATGTGGACATCGTGTTTTCGGCACTCCCTACAGAAACTGCAGCAATCGTCGAACCAAAATTCGCAAAAAAATATATTGTAGCATCAAATGCAAGCGCTATGAGAATGGAGGATGATGTGCCTCTGGTAATACCTGAAGTTAACCCGGAATATTTGGATTTAGTTGATATCCAGAAAAAAAATAGGGGATGGGATGGATTCATTGTAACAAATCCTAATTGTTCCACTATTGCGCTTACTATTACTTTAAAACCAATCTACGATCAGTTTGATATTAAAAGAGTTTATGTATCAACTATGCAGGCCGTTTCTGGTGCGGGATATAATGGTGTTCCTTCAATGGCCATAGTTGATAATCTGGTGCCTTTTATTGGTGGAGAAGAAGAGAAAATGGAAACTGAAACTCTTCACCTTTTAGGAGAATTAGAAGAGGGTAATGTAACCCCTGCATCATTTGGGGTTAGTGCCTCCTGTCACAGAGTATCTGTTGTTGATGGTCACACAGAAGCGGTTTTCATTGAAATGGAAGATCAATGCGACCTTGATGATATTCATAAGGCCATGGCTGATTTTAGAGGTCTTCCTCAAAAATTAAATCTCAATTCTGCTCCTGAAAAACCAATCATTATCCGATCTGAGGATAATAGGCCTCAACCACGTATGGATCGTAATGCTGATGGTGGGATGGGAGTAACTGTTGGAAGATTAAGAAAAGACGTTGCTTTTGAAAATAGTTTTAGATACGTCTTGGTTGGCCATAATACTATTCGTGGCGCTGCTGGAGCTTCTATATTGAATGCAGAATTAATAAATGAAATAATGTAAGATTTTTTAAATCTTATAATTTCATCTCTTTTTTGGTTTTAAATTATATTTATGAGTTTTTTAGATATCAATAAATCGGGAGAATTATATGTTTGAAAATTTGATTCCTGTATTTTCGAATGTAGATATAAGCATATATTATTTCTTTAACTTATATCTCCAAAACCCAGTTTTTGATATAATTATGCCATTAATTACTTATGCAGGATCACAATATTTCTGGTTAATAGTTTGTATCTGTTTTTATGTTTTTGGTGGAGAAAAAGGAAAAAATGCTGCTTTTTTATGTTTAATGGCATTAATAATTGGTTTCTTTGCCAGTGAATTATTAAAGGATTTAATTGCCCGCCCAAGGCCATATGTGATGTTAACTGAAGCGTTGCCTTTAATGGATATTGATAGTTTCGCATTTCCCTCTGGCCATGCTACGGCTTCTTTCATTGGGTTTTCTATGATCGGAATCAAATATGGGCAGGTTATTCTTGGTTTGGCTCTGGCTTGTTTGGTGTCTATTTCCCGTATATACATGGGAGTTCATTATCCTTCTGATGTATTGGTTGGTGCTATTTTAGGAATAATATGTACTCTTGTAGTTTTAAAGTATGAAGAAAACTTTTTAAACACTAAAAATAAAATATTAAATAAATTTACTCATTAAAATTTCAAGTGATAGCATGCGGTTCATGAAAGACACAGAAAAGGATCAATTAAAGAGTTTAGTTAAGGCGTGCATGTTAGAGATTAGCAAGTTAAAAATGGACTTAAAAAAATCTCGAGAAATGAATAAAGATACTGAAAACTCTCAAAATTTAGAACATGATCTTAAATCTAGAGATTTAAAGATTCAGGAATTAGAAAATGCCTTGAAAACTAAAAACGAATCTATAAATAAACTTGAAAATATTATAAATGAGAAAGAAAATTACATATGTGAGCTTGAGGAAGTTAAAACTTATTTCCAAGCAGTAACTGCTAAACCAAAAAGAGATTTAACTTCATTCCAGTTTCAGGTTTATCAATTACTTCCCAGTGAAAAAGGAAATACTAAAAAAATGCATGGTTTAATAAAAGCCATTGCTTTTAATGAATTATCCTATGATAACATGTTCCATATTTTAAAAAATCTTGAAAGAAAGGGATATTTTAAGTCGTATAAAAGTGGCAGTGATATAATCTGGGAGAAAATTGAAAAATCTTAAAACTCTTTTTATAATCTTGCAAAAGCTCTGATGGGTGATGCTTCTGCTTTAATAGAAAGGGGGATGAAATTTATTTCAAATGGCGTTGTATTGATTTTTCCCAAGTTTGCCAGATTTTCCACAATCCATATGTTATTTGAAAGCAGTTTTTTATGCACTAGAGTTTTCCCCATCATATCTACACTGGGACCATCAATTCCCAATCCTTTAATCTTTTTTTCGACTAAAAATTCCGATGCTTCGTGTGTTAAATATGGATTGTTTTGAAAATATTCGGGAAAGCCCCATTTTTTATCCCAACCTGTTCTAAGTAAAACCACTCCAAAGGATTTAATAGCAGATAACTGCTCCATGTTAATTTCCTGTTCATTTATATCGACTATTTGGCTGGGGCCTATTAATTCTTTAAGTGCTATTTCATCAACTTTTTTACCATCACGGTGGAAATGATAAGGAGCATCGATGTGAGTTCCAGCATGCAGGCCTGTTTTTATAAGAGATAGTGAGAAATCATCTGTTTCATGATTCATTATTTCTTCTTGATAAAAAGCCGGATCATTTGGGAATACGGTCATATTATTGGATAATGGTTGACTTAAATCAATAATTTTCAATAAAACTTCTCCATGAGCCTTAAATAAAAAAATAAATTATCTGAAACTTTAATGAAATTATAATGAATATTCTTTCAAAGTTCCATAAATTGTCGATTTGGATTTATTCCAGTTTTTTATCCCACCGAATGTGTTAGAATAACTGGTAGGGTCCGCAGTTATCCACCCATACCCTCTAATCCATATCTGGGCCCATACATGGGTGTAATAATTTCCACTTTTAATGAATTTACAGTTTCCGCGTACATAACGGGCAGGAAGACCAGCACTTCGCGCCATAGCCACAATTAGATGTGCTTCATCAACACAGTTCCCTTTTCTGTATTTTAGAGTTTTAGTTGCCCCGTATTTAGTACGATAATAAAAAGCATAGGCCACTTCATCTCTTACCCAATTGTATATGCTTTCTCCGGTGGTATATGCATCAACGGTTGCTAGTTTACGTGCCATGTATACTATGCTGGGATTTTTAATATCACTATATGCTGTGGATTTAACATATTTCCTTAAACTGGATGGAACATACCATCTGGAATTTTTCAATTTTTGGACTTTCGCTCGATTAGATGCTACATATTCATATTTTTCCTGCAACCGATTGTACTTTCGCTGAAGTTTGGCTAAAATTGATTTATTTTTAGTATTTTTTATTTTTTTAGAAACTAATCTCATGCTTTTTTTGATTTCTTTAAGTTCTGTTGAGAGATATTTTAATCTTTTATCCACATACAAAGAACTAAATTTCCTGGCTGTCGAAGGCAAAGGAGTTTTTAAATATACTTTGCTGGGCATTTTTCCATGTGCCTTGTAATACTCTGCTATTTTAGAGAATAAATATATAGTATTATAATAATCAATTTTTCCTTGAGCAGAGTTCGTATATGCTGATGTTTTTTTATTGTAGGATATATAATTGGAAGTTTTTGTGGCCATGGCTTTGTACTCTTTAGAATTGAAGTATTTTGATATTCGAGAAACAGTATAAAATTTCTCTTTGGTTTTAAAAAGAGTCGTATTGTTCTTTCCAGAGATAATTGAACTTATGGCATATAGATATTGGGCCATAGTAAGATTGTTTTTACCGGCCATCACGTATTCTGGCAATTTTTTATTTTTTTTAATATATTTAGAAACTTTTGCTCCGGAATTAATGATTTGAGTTTTATTAAGAGTTATATTGTCATTATCTGAAGAATTAGCTAATGAACTTTCAGGGCTTAATTCTGTGGCTTGACAGTTATTCACAGTTAAAATACAAAAGAAAGATATTATACAGATCATTAAAATAAATAACTTGGAACGGACATCATATTTTTTAAATATGGTTAAAATTTCTTTTTCTTTTGAATTCAGTGAATGATTTAGATTACCCATTATAATCACTTTTTACTTTTTTTCTATTGATGAAAAAAAGATATTACTAATTGATGAATTTTATATACTTATTTTATATTATCCGATATAATTAATCTTAAATATATATTATTTAAACCAGTATAATATTATTTAGTAAGGTGAATTGTTATTATTTTTCTACTTCTAAATTTATTACATTGATTAATTCTCGAAAACTATTTATAGAACCTCTAACCCAGTGATAATTGCATAAAAATTTAAGGATTAGAGGTGATTATTGTGGCACAATACAGTGGCGCAGGACAACCAATTTTAGTGCTTCCTGAAGGCACTAACAGGTTTATTGGAAGAGACGCTCAAAGAATGAATATTTTAGCTGGAAAAGTATTAGCTGAGACTGTAAGAACAACCCTTGGACCAAAGGGTATGGATAAAATGTTAGTAGACTCTTTAGGGGATATTGTAGTTACTAACGACGGTGTAACAATCCTAAAAGAGATGGATATTGAGCACCCTGCTGCTAAAATGCTTGTAGAAGTAGCCAAAACCCAAGAAGATGAAGTGGGAGACGGAACTACTACTGCTGTGATTATCGCAGGAGAACTACTCAAAAAAGCAGAAAACCTATTAGACATGGATATTCACCCAACCATTGTTGCTATGGGTTACAGACAAGCTGCTGAGAAAGCTCAAGAAATATTAAATGAAATTGCTATTGGTGCAGATGACAGAGAAACTCTCTTAAAAGTTGCTATGACTGCCATGACTGGTAAAGGAACTGAAAAAGCTCGAAAACCACTAGCTGAGTTAATTGTTGACGCAGTTAAACAGGTGGAAGAAGATGGTGAAGTCGAAATAGACCACATCAAAATCGAGAAGAAAGACGGAGCTATTGTAGACGAGTCTACTTTAGTACAAGGCGTCATCATTGACAAAGAAAGAGTTCACCCGGGTATGCCTAAAAAGATAGAAGATGCTAAAATCGCTCTTTTAAACTGCCCAATTGAAGTTAAAGAAACTGAAGTAGACGCAGAAATAAGAATCACTGATCCTACTCAAATGCAAGCTTTCATTGAACAAGAAGAGCAAATGATCAAGGACATGGTAAACTCTATCGTAGACACCGGAGCTCAAGTTGTATTCGCTCAAAAAGGAATAGATGACCTTGCACAACATTACTTAGCAAAAGCTGACATAATGGCTGTTAGAAGAGTCAAAAAATCCGATATCGAAAAATTAGCCAAAGCTACCGGAGCTCAAGTTGTAACCAACATCGAAGATTTAACTGCAGCTGATTTAGGAGAAGCTGGACTAGTATCTGAGAAAAAAGTTTCAGGCGACGATATGATCTTTGTTGAAGAGTGTAAAGAAGCTAAAGCTGTGACTTTAATGGTCAGAGGATCCACTAAACACGTAGTTGACGAAATCGAAAGAGCCGTTGACGACGCTATTGGAGTAGTAGCTGCAACAGTTGAAGATGGTAAAGTTGTTGCTGGTGGAGGAGCACCTGAGATAGAATTATCTAAGAAACTCCGAGACTACGCTGATTCTATCAGTGGAAGAGAACAACTAGCTGTAGCTGCATTTGCTGAAGCTTTAGAAATCGTTCCTAAAACTCTTGCTGAAAACGCAGGTCTGGACAGCATTGACTGTTTAGTAGATTTAAGAGCTGCACATGAAGACTCATTCTACATGGGATTAAATGTTTTTGAAGGTGAAGTTGCAGACATGAATGAAGCTGGTGTAATTGAACCTCACCGGGTCAAAAAACAAGCTCTCCAATCTGCTGCTGAAGCTGCGGAAATGATTCTAAGAATCGACGATGTAATAGCATCATCCGGAGCAGGAAAACCAGATATGGAAGGAATGGAAGGTATGGGTGGAATGCCTGGCGGCATGCCTCCAATGATGTAATTTAAAGGTTAAAACCTTTAAATCTTTTTTTTTATTTGGATTGTTAATTTTGGTTGGAATTTTATAGTATTCTCAATTATTAGGCAATATTGATAATTTTTAATTAAAATCTTTAATAATATGCTCATTTTTCAATATTCAATTAATAATATTTAATCTAAAAAACAAATTAATTACTAAACCAATTACACATTGGTTGTGTAATTATCAAGGAATACAAATATTTTGTACAAAAAATAATTTTAGTGGGTATAACCACTATTCTGGTTAATCTGAGTCCGTTAATTTTACTACCTATTCTCTCTAAAACTCTGGGAGCTGAAGGATATGGTATATGGAACCAATTCACTGTCACACTAACATTATTGCCTGCTATTGCTGCTTTAGGCCTCCCCTATACTTTGGTGAGGTTTTTATCCGCATCCCGAAATTTAGATGAAATAAAAGAAGCATTTTATACTATCGCCGCCATGGTCATGGTAGGATGTGGCTTCATTGCCATTCTATTTTTTATTTTTGCAGATACGGTAGCTGATGCACTTTTTAGAGGGAATGTTTTTGTAGCATTAATTTTAGCGGTAACTCTTTTCATATCTGGGTTCATTTTACTATTTTTTGATTATTTTCGCACATTTGATCAAATGAGAAAATTTTCGATTTTTTCATTTCTTCAGGCGTATTTATCGGTAATTATTGTGGCTGTTTTTGTTATATCCGGCTATGAAATATCTGGCGCTGTTTTTGGAATGATGATCACGCAAATAAGTGTAGTTTTAGCCATGTATATTTTGATATTCAAACAAATAGGATTCAAATTCCCCAAATTTCATAATGTAAAAGAATATTTAAATTTTGGTTTACCTACCATACCCAGTAATATTTCTTTTTGGATTCTGGATATCACTGATCGTTATTTAGTTGGTATCTTTTTGGGATTGTCATTTGTTGGATATTATTCTGCAGGATACCTTCTGGGAAACTTAATATCAATCTTACTTTCTCCGTTTTACACTATTCTTCTCCCTATCCTTTCTCAGTATCATGCTGAAAATGAAATTTTTAAAATCAAATCTCTTTTAAACCACTCTATTAAATTTTTTTTGGTACTGGCAATTCCTTCTGTTTTTATGTTAACTATACTAGCCAAACCAATTTTAACAATTCTTTCAACTCCTACCATTGCAGAGAATGCTTACATAATTACGCCAATTCTCGCATGTGGAGGATTATTCTTTGGAGTTTATGGTATTATTAGTCAAGTCATTGTTTTAGAGAGAAAAACAAAAATAACGGGTAATATATGGTTGTTCGCAATCTTCTTGAATATGATAATGGATCTAACATTTGGATACTATTGGGGAATTATGGGTATTGCAATTACCACATTTCTTGTTTATCTATTTGCAATGCTTTTAACTATTTATTATTCTTTTAAATTTATCAGGTGCAATTTTTATTTTGGTTTTTTGATCAAAACTTTTATTTCTTCGGCTTTAATTTCATTACTTATACTAGTTATTCGCCCAACTCAACCATTAACTATACTTTTAACCATTTTAATCTCTTTTATTTTGTATATATTAATATTATGGGCTTTAAAAGGGATAAAAAAATCTGAAATTATCTTATTTAAGGAGGTGTTTTTGGATATATCTAAAATGATTTTTAAACCACTGCCTAAAAAATCCTTGAAAAAGAAACTAAAAAAATATCGAAATAGAGATCACTAATAATATTTAATTATCTATAATATAATTGATAATAATTTATTTCAGGTGGTTGAATGGAATCAGAAAAACAAATATTCAATGATATAACTCCTCAAGAGGCCAGAAAATTAATAAATGAAAATCTGAATAATCCTAATTTTCTTTTGTTGGATGTTAGAACTCCAGACGAATTTTTTAGTGCTCATATTGAGGGTTCGAAAAATTTGGACTATCATGGTATTAATTTTAATAATGAACTAAATAAACTGGATAAAAACAAGAAATATCTTTTGTACTGCCGATCAGGAGTTAGAAGTGCTAATGTTTTTAATTTAATGCGCTCTGCGGGATTTAATAAAATTTATAATATGTTGGGGGGCATAACTCTCTGGGCTGATGAGGGGTTTCCATTAGTTAGATAATTAACGAAATTTTATTTTTATGAGGGGAGGATTAGGTGAAACAATTTTTGATCACGCCTGCGGCAGGTAAGCGTTTGATAGCCAAAGCATTAGTAAAACATCCATCAATTCAAAAATCATTAAAGTATGGTACTCTGGTCATTGTCGCTGGAACTACTAATGGGTACATTGCAGAGGAGATTTTATACAATATTGGTCAGATTGAAGGGTTTTCAAGGAAAAAATTTTTTCGAGGTATTGTAATTCCTCCAAATAAACCCCGAACTGGAGAAGGCAGACTTCCAAATGAAAAAGGATTTCCTGGAGATGTAATTATAAAAAATGGAGAATGGTTAAAGGGAAAAACCATTTTTGATATAATCGATTATTTGAAAGAAGGAGATGTCGTTTTAAAAGGGGCTAATGCATTAGATATATTTCATAATCAAGCTGGAATTTATATTGGCCATCCTCAAGGAGGTACTATTGGGGTAGCATTACAGGCCCATGTAGGTCGCAGAGTTGAATTAATACTACCGGTGGGTCTTGAAAAAAGAATAACAGGTAATCTCAATGATCTTGCAAATAAGATGAATAAGCCGGGAATCAAGGGCTCCCGGATGTTAACTGTTCCTGGTGAAGTATTCACTGAAATTAATGCCGTTAAAATCTTGAGTGGTGCTGATGCAGAATTGGTGGCGGCAGGAGGAGTTGCTGGAGCTGAAGGAAGTGTATGGCTGGGTATTGATGGAGATGAAAAACAATTAGAATCTGCTGAAGAATGGATAAATTCCGTTTATAAAGAACCTGCTTTTAGTTTATAATTATCTATTCTAAACTAGATTATTCTATGAATTTGATATATAATCCTTTAAAAAATAAATTAAAAAAGTAAAAAATAAAAATTTTATTTTAATTTTTATCTGGATAAAATGTGTACTGCAGCTGTTCCACCGGTACCTCCAATGTTATGGGCCATACCAACTTCGGCACCTTCAATTTGCCTTTTACCTGCTTCACCACGTAATTGCCATACTAATTCTGCAGCTTGAGCAATACCAGTAGCACCTAATGGATGTCCACGGGCTTTTAATCCACCAGATGGATTAACTGGAATTTTTCCGTCAATTTGGGTCATACCTTCTTCAACAGCTTGACCGCCTTTTCCTTTTTCAACAAATCCAATATCTTCTAGGGCTAAAATTCCGTTGATACTAAAACAATCGTGGACTTCTACCATATTAATATCTTTAGGGGTCATATTTGCCATCTGGAAAGCTTTTTTCGCGGCATTAACTGTGGCATCGATGGTGGTTAAACTTTTCCTATCATGTAATGCAATAGATCCAGAAGACTGAGCTGAAGCCTTTACATAAATAGGAGTGTCAGTGTATTTTTTAGCATCTTCTGCAGGGCATAATATTGCTGCTGCAGCCCCATCAGATATAGGGGAACAATCTAATAATCTTAATGGATCGGCAACCATGGTAGAATTCATAACTTGTTCAACACTTATTTCCATAGGGTACTGTGCCCGGGGATTTTTTGAAGCATTTTTGTGGTTAATTACAGATACCATGGCTAATTGTTCTCTGGTGGTCCCGAATTCATGCATATGTCTGCGAGCCATCATAGCATACAATGATGGGAAAGTAACTCCTTGTTGAGCTTCCCATTCTTGATCTGAAGCAGTGGCAATAGCTGGAGTGGGATCAACAACGTCCGTCATTTTTTCCACACCTGCAGAAATTACTATATCGTGGTAACCTGAAGCTACAGCCATTATACCATTTCGAAGTGCCAGTCCTCCAGAAGCACATGCCGCTTCTATTCTAGCACAGGGAATGGGTGTTAAACCTGCATGATCTGCAATAAGTGAAGCAATATGTTCTTGTTGAACAAAGAGTCCTGCAGACATGTTACCTACATACATGGCCTCTAAATCTGCTCCTTCAATACCTGCGTCATTCGCAGCACCTATTCCGGCTTCAGTAATTAGGTCCCGAAATGAATCATCCCATAATTCTCCAAATTTAGTTTGTGATACTCCAATAATTGCAACGTCTCTCATATTTTGATCCCCCTTAAGCCATTTTTATTTTTTCTTTGAATTTAGCATACACGGCATAATCGACATAACATTTGTCTTTTATCATGTCCTGAACCTTAGGGGCTAAATCTTGCTTTTCTTCAATATTATCGTTAACAGTTATACTGAATGCGTCGCTTCCAGCACCTGAACCATAAGAAACAGCCAGTATTTTGTCTCCGGGGTTTGCTTCATCTAAAATAGCTGCCAGTCCTAAGGGGGTTGCTCCAGAGTATGTGTTTCCAATTACTGGAGTTAAAAGACCGTATTGGACCTGTTCTTTACTGAAACCTAATTTTTTCGCTGCCTTTAAGTAAAATTTACCATTGGGCTGGTGGAATACTGCGTAATCATAATCTGAAGCATCAGTTCCCATTTTTTCAAACATTCCTTTGGCAGCAGATAACACATGTTTGAAATAAGCTGGTTCTCCTGTAAATCTTCCTCCGTGTCGGGGGTAAGGCATTCCTTCCCTACGATAAAAGTCAGGGGTGTCTGTGGTAAAACTGTAAGTTGATTCAATATCTGCCAAGGTATTTTTGTTACCAATAACATAAGCTGCTCCGCCTGCAGAAGCAGTATATTCCAGAGCATCTCCTGGAGCTCCTTGAGCAGTGTCTGCTCCAACGGCCACACCATATTCTACCATACCTGAATCGACTAAACCCATACATGCTTGAATACCAGCGGTTCCAGCTTTACAAGCAAATTCTAAGTCTGCTGCAGTTAAATCTGGTGCTGCATCTATAGATTCTGCAACTATGGTTGCAGTAGGTTTTACTGCATACGGGTGAGATTCGGATCCCACATATACTGCCCCAACTTTTTCAGGATTCACTTTTGCTCGTGTCATGGCATGTCGAGCAGCTTCTACTGATATTGTAGCAGTGTCTTCATCAGCAGCAGGTACAGATTTTTCTGTAACTACCAGTCCTCTAGAAATAGCATTTGGGTCGTCTCCCCATACTCTTGCTATTTCTTCCACTTTTATTCTATATGAAGGTACATAAACTCCATATCCAACGATTCCTGCCATTAGCATCACAACCATATAATAATTAATTTCCTTAATCAATTTCTTTTGTTATTAGTTAATTAAGGACAAATTTTCTTGTAGAATTTAAATTTTTGATTTTTCAAAAATATTATTTCTAATTAGTTCTTGCATTAATTTTTATTTTATGTTATAAAGAATATTTGCTATCAAAAAATTATAACTTTTATTATATATAATTATGTGATATTTCAAGGTATTTTACAAAAAAATAAAGATTATTACTCTTTAAAATCGACATTCATTATAATAAAAGTTCATTTTATTTATTTAATAGAAAAAAATCATGAGAGAAAAATATTTCTTTTAGATGATCAAAATCTAAAATTAACTGTTGTAAATAGTTTATAGCTTAAATTAAAAGTATAATGCGGCTGCCGGGATTTGAACCCGGGCTGTAGGCTTGGAAGGCCCAAGTACTAACCAGACTATACTACAGCCGCAATGCGGCGTCCGGGATTTGAACCCGGGTCGCTGGCGTGGCAGGCCAGTGTCTTAACCAGGCTGGACTAACGCCGCATGTCACGTATACCAACATTTGAGTTCATCACATATAAAGTTTTAGGTTTTTTCTTAAAATTTGATGGATTTCCAATACAAATTGAAAGGTTTTTATAAATATTTTTGGAAATGGGGATTATTATTGGATTAAATGAATACAAAGACATTACTTGTATGTAAAATTAAGAAAATCCTGACGGGCTTATTATTGAGGATAAAATATTAAATTTATATATAATATGAAACCATTTTATTAAATCAATTACTTAATAAATGAAAATTCAATAAATATAAAAAATAAATACAATGGGGGCAATAAAACGAATTTAAAAAAAATAGGACTTCCTCTGGCAATTATTGCCGCGGTTATCGTAATGTTGATTCCCCTACCTGGTTTGAGTTCTTCGGGACATGCTGCCATTGCATTACTTATTTTTGCAATTATTATGTGGGCCACTGAAGCTGCTCACTTAGCTGTAACTTCGCTTATAATTCTTTTTATACAACCCATAATTGGAATT
This sequence comes from Methanobacterium alcaliphilum, assembly GCF_023227715.1. Classification (NCBI taxonomy): domain Archaea; kingdom Methanobacteriati; phylum Methanobacteriota; class Methanobacteria; order Methanobacteriales; family Methanobacteriaceae; genus Methanobacterium; species Methanobacterium alcaliphilum. The sequence goes on along the minus strand of NZ_JALKIF010000003.1, from coordinate 55,522 downwards.
GAAAGTTTTGATAAGGCGGTTATTGGATTTGCGAATCCTATTCTCTTTTTGATGATTGGTGGATTTATCATGGCTGAAGCTATCCGAAAGAGTGGTCTAGCTCAGAGATTGACTTATGCGCTATTATCAAAATTAGGAACTTCACCAGGAAAGGGTCTTTTTGTAAGTATTTTTTCCACGGGTATTTTATCGGCGTGGATAGAAAATGTGGTTGCTTTTGCTATGCTTTTGCCGATTATTAAAGAAATAGTTCTTTTAATGGGTTGTACTGGTGCAGAAAAAGGAAAGAGTAATTATGCCAAAGCTATGATATTAGGTGCATCCTTTGGTTCTCTAGCAGGTGGATTTGGAACAGAAATTGGTACAGCACCAAACCTTATGGCTGCAGCATATACGGGCATTCCTTTTGTGAGTTGGATGGCATTTGGATTCCCACTAGCTATAGTCATGATGTTTGTGATCTGGTTTATTTTAGGAAGAATATTCCCTTCTGAGGTTAAAGGCATTGTTGGTGGAGATTCTACTTTAAAAGAAAAAATCAACAATCTGGGTAAAATCAGTCGTGATGAAAAAATAAGTGCAGCTATATTATTATTCGCCATTTTCTTATGGATATCTGCAGGATATACTGGAATTGATAGCTATTCTGTTGCATTAATCGGAGCAGTGTTATTCCTTCTAACGGGAGTTATTTCCTGGCGAGATGCTCAAACAAATGTTGATTGGGGATTAATCGTCTTCTTTGGAGGAGCCTTATCTTTAGGAGCCGCACTTCTAAATACGGGTGCAGCAGACTGGTTAATAAAAGATCTAGTTGCATTAATGGGCAATGATCCTTCTACAATTGCCATAATGTTGGTTTTGATGGTTATAGCGGTCTGTATTACTCAGGTTATGTCTAATATCGCACTTTCTGCCATAATGGTTCCATTATCAGTAACTTTAGCACAGACTCAGGGGCTTGCTGTTGGAACTTATGCAGTACCAGTTGCCATTGCCTGTTCATTATCTTTCATGTTCCCAATGGCTGACCCAACTGTGGCTATGGCTTATGGATCTGGCTTTGTGAATGTAAAAGAAATATTTAAAGCAGGATTGCCAATGGTTGTTATTGGGATTATATTAACTGCATTGGTAATGATATTTTGGGCTCCAATGTTTATCAATGCCTAAAAAATTATTTCCTTCTTTTTTTTAAAATAAATGAAGTCAATTTTTATAAAAATAGTGTTTTAATACTATAATGAAAAGAAGTTTAGGTATTTGGTTTACCTTAAACTCAAAAAGAGAAAACTGGTTTTTAATGATTGTATTAAAATTCTGAGACCATTTTCTCTACAAAAACCATATCTATATTTTCTTCAACAATCTGGGCTAGCCGATCAATTGAAAATCTTTTAGAATTTTCATAGTGATCATCAATAAAATCTAAGCTTTCTAAACCTTTTCGTTCTCTTAAGATATTGGTAAAATATCTGCGGAAATTGAAATTATGAAACATTCCATGGAGATATGTACCAGCGACATTTCCGTCCACGGCTCCATCAAGGTTGCTTTGTGGAGAATTACCACAGCCATAAGTTATTTTGGTCAGTGGTTTGGATTCACCTAAAATAGTAGTGCCCTCATGTAACTCATATCCTTTAACACATTCTCCTTTTAAATCATGAAATAGGCCATTACCTATGACTTCACCACGACTTTGTGTAATTATTTTGGGAATATCTTTAAACTCACTATAACAATCTAGTATACCTATCCCTTCAACACTCCCATGGTGAGATTCTTTTTGGTTTTCATCTATGATTTTTTGACCTAACATTTGATATCCACCACAAATTCCAAACACCATAATCTCTTTAGACAAACTCATTATTTCTTCATGAATTCCATATTCTTTAAGCGAAACCAGATCGTTTATAGTATTTCTGGTTCCAGGGATGATAATAGCATCTAAATTATCCAGCGGTTCATTTAACTCAATTAATTTCAACCCAACATCTTTTTCATATTCCAGTGGATCAATATCTGTAAAATTAGATATCCTGGGGAGGCGCATTACACCAATCTGGATTTGGCCACTACCTCTGTATTTCCTTTCTGATAATGAAGCAGAATCTTCTTCGGGTAATTTGAGCTGTGGGTCGTAGGGCATCACTCCTAAAACAGGAACGCCTATAATTTCTTCGATTTGTTTTATGCCGGGCATTAAAATATCCAAGTTACCCCTAAATTTATTAATTACAACTCCTTTTATTCTGCTGCGGTCTTTTTCATCTAATAAAGAAAAAGTTCCAGCAATAGATGCAAAGACTCCTCCACGATCTATATCTGCAACCAAAATTACATCGGCGTCTGCCAGATGAGCAATTTCCATATTTGCCAGGTCACGATCTCTCATATTTATCTCAGCTGGGGATCCGGCACCTTCAATCACAACAATATCATATTCATTTTTTAAAGATTCAAGAGATTCTTTTATGGCTTTTAAAGCTTTTCCTCTAAAATTTTGCTGATAATCATAAAAGTTCATATCTCCAGCAGGTTTTCCATGCACAATTACTTGAGAAATGAAATCTTCTTTAGGTTTTAGTAAAATAGGATTCATATGGTGTGAAGGATCTATTCCTGCGGCCTCTGCTTGTAATACTTGCGCTATAGCTATCTCTGCATTTTCGTTGGTAGTGAATGAATTAAGTGACATGTTCTGGGATTTAAATGGTGCTACTTTGTAGCCCATCTTTGAGAAAATCCTACACAATGCCGCCACCATAACACTTTTTCCTGCATTAGATGATGTTCCTTGAATCATTATACATTTTGAAGATGACTTAAACATGGCAAACCTCTTATTGAGCTTAGTATTCTTATTTTGAATAGCATAATACGATTATTATATTTCAATATTTTTTTTTTTTAAGATATATTGGTTCTAATTTTATTTATGCTATATCCATTGGAAATATATTTTAATAAAATTAAAGAGATATTAATATTAATAAATAGGTTGTGTCATCTAATGGATAATTCTAAATTATATTTTTGATGGATTTCAGGGGTCACGGTGTTAATATGGATGAAATAAATGATGCAGAATTGTTTAAACAAGTATTTAATCAAGTAAATGATATTATTACTATCATTGAGATTAAAGAGGATGGTAGTGCTGGGAATTTTGTGCATGTTAATGATATGGCGGTGGAAACATTAGGATATTCTAGAGAAGAACTTACCAATATGAGCCCGAGAGATATTGGATCAAAACCTTTAAAGAATAAAGAAAAAATAGATCAACTTATTTCTAAAGGAAAAGTTACTTTTGAACGAGTTTATAATACTAAAGATGGCCAAAGCATCCCTGTGGAAATAAATTCACATATGTTTAAGTTTAAGGGGCAAAAAGTAGCTTTATCTGTTGCTAGGGATATAACTGAGCGAAAAAAAGCTGAAGTTGAGATTAATAGATTGGCCAGTATTGTAGAATCTTCTGTTGATGCTATTATAGTTTATGATTTAGATGGTATTGTTCTAAATTGGAACCCTGCTGCTGAAATGATATATGGTTATTCTGCTCAAGAGATGATGGGTAAAAATGTTTCGGTTTTAATGGAAGATGAAAAATGGCAGGAAAATCTTCAAAATATCGAGAAAATTAAAAGAGGAAACGTTGTTTCCCATTTTGAAACAACACGGATAAAAAAGGGCGGATATGAATTTGATGTTTCTATTACATTATCTCCTGTTAGGAATTTGGATGGGGAAATTGTAGGGATAGCCGGCATTGCTCGAGATATTACTGAGCGGAAAAAGTCTGAAAAAGCATTAGAATACGCTCAAATTCAACTTGAAAATGCCATGGGATTGGCGCAGCTTGTTTATTGGGAAATGGATCCGAAAACAGGAAATTTTATTGTTAATGACCGGTTTTATTCATTGTATGGCACTACTGCAGATGAAGAAGGGGGGTATGAGGTACCGGTTGAATATTATATTGAAAAATTCGTACACCCTGATGATAGGGGTTTGGTGGCAGAAACCATACAAGGTGCTGGTGAAACATCTCCTGATGATGAACAATTCGAACACAGAATCGTTAGAAAAGACGGAGAAACACGTTATATTGTTGTCACCATAAAAATAGTTTATGATGATGAAAACAATATTATTGGTGCTTATGGGGCTAACCAGGATATCACTCAACGTAAAAAGGCAGAAGAAGATTTGAGGATTAGTGAGGAAAAATATAGAAAAATAGTTGAAAAATTCATCCAGAATGCCTTAGGTTTAATCTCTGAGATTAACAAAGAATAAATTGGCTATTAATTCATTTTTCACTTTTTTACACATTCTTTTATTACTAATTTAGTTAACATTAAGGTCAGATTATTTGCTTCAATAGAAAAATTTTTAATTTAGAAAGTTTTAATGTTGACATTTATAATTAAGTATAAAAAAAATATTAAAATTAATTTTGGTTAGAAAAATATTTAACCTATTAAAATAAATAAAGGTTAGAAAAATATTTTAACTAAAAAAATAAATCCTAAGAAGATAATAATATAGTTTATATCTCAAATAAAAATGGAGGCTCTCGAAAATTTATGACAACCACCATTGAAGCAGCTAAACCAAAAAAATCAGTTGCTTATGAAACCTCAAAAGATATTGAGGTACCTAAAATGCTAATTGACCAACTTATTGGTCAAGAAGAAGCTGTAGAAACAGTTAAGAAGGCAGCTAAACAGCGCCGGAACATTCTATTAATCGGAGAACCTGGTGTGGGTAAATCTATGTTAGCCCGGGCTATGGCCGAATTACTCCCTCCCGAAGAATTACAAGACATTCTAGTTTATCCCAATATGGAAGATTCCAATAATCCTTTAATTGGAGTTGTTCCATCTGGAGAAGGTAAAAAAATAGTAACGAATCATAAAAATAAGTCTAAGGGTCAAGAAGAGAAGAAGAACTTGTTTATGATGCTCATTATTTCATTTATCCTCATAATAGGATTCATGCTCGCACAATATTTAGCAGCAATTATTGCTGCAGGAATAGTATTCCTGGCATTACAACAAATGAGGCCTAGAACATCAATAATGGTTCCAAAATTACTGGTCAATAATGAAAGTAATAAATTTGCCCCATTTGTAGATGCTACAGGAGCTCATGCCGGTGCATTACTGGGAGATGTAAGGCACGATCCTTATCAATCCGGTGGTCTTGGAACTCCTGCCCATGAGCGAGTAGAATCTGGAATGATTCACAGATCTCACAATGGTGTTCTTTACATTGACGAGATAGGAACCATGAAAATGAGAACTCAGCAGGAGTTACTCACAGCCATGCAGGAGAAAATGTATTCCATTACTGGTCAAAGTGAGACCAGCAGTGGAGCTATGGTCCGTTCACAAGCAGTTCCATGTGACTTCGTTTTGGTAGCTTCTGGTAATATCCAGGTACTTAAAGGAATGCACATAGCACTTCGGTCCAGGATTAGAGGTTATGGTTATGAAGTATTCATGAAGGATTCCATGCAGGATACACCTAAAAATCGAGAAAAACTCGTTCAATTTGTTGCTCAGGAAGTTGAAAAAGATGGTAGAATACCTCACTTCAGCAAAGAAGCGGTAGATGAAATCATCCGAGAAGCACAGAGAAGATCCGGTAAGAAAGAATCATTGACTTTAAAATTGAGGGATCTGGGTGGCCTGGTGCGAGCTGCTGGAGACATCGCTAAAGGTGAAGCTGCAGAATTGGTTACTATGGATCACGTGGTTAATGCTAAAAAACTTGCAAGAACTTTAGAACAACAAATCGCTGATAGATACATTGTTCAAAGGAAAAAATATAGTGTATTCAAATCCGAAGGCGGTGAAATTGGTCGTGTAAATGGATTAGCAATAATTGGTGATCGTAGTGGAATTATACTACCTATCGCTGCTGAAGCAGCACCTGCTCAAAGTAAAGAAGAAGGTAGGATAATTGCTACAGGTAAATTAGGAGAAATTGCTAAAGAAGCAGTTCAAAATGTAAGTGCCCTCATTAAAAAGTACACAGGAACTGATATATCTAGCTATGATATACATATACAGTTCTTACAGGCTTATGATGGAGTGGAAGGTGACAGTGCCAGCGTATCTGTGGCCACTGCAGTAATCTCCGCATTAGAAGAAATTCCAATTGATCAATCAGTTGCATTAACTGGTTCACTAAGTATTCGTGGTGATGTTTTACCTGTTGGAGGAGTAACTGGTAAAATTGAAGCAGCTGCAGAAGCGGGGATTAAAAAAGTGCTGATTCCAAAATCCAATATGAATGATGTAATGATTGAAAAACATTATGAGGATAAAATAGAAGTTATTCCTGTGGAAAACTTGGGTGATGTCATTAAACATGCACTTGTTGGCAAAGGAAAAAACAGCCTGGTTGATAAAATGCAAAAAATTAGTGAAATGGTTCCCAAAAACATTTTAAAGAACCCTACAACTCACTAAACATTGTATTTTTCTAAAAAAGGAATTAATATTAATTCCAAATATTTTATTTTTTTCTGATTCTTTGCTTTTAAAAGTAGTAGGATCTTTTTTTTTAAATAAATAAATTTAAAATAAGTTATTATCTATTTAAGGGCTTTAGCAATTAGTGGTGCCACTGAAATAGAACTAACTTGTGAAGTTAAGGTATCTGTAGAGAGAACATCACTAACCCCTGTGGCAAAAATCTTTAAAATTGCATCATCAACAAGTACAGGATGGACACAAGTTACAGTCACGCTTTCTGCACCATAGTCCTGTAAGATATTAGATGCATTAACAATTGTCCCACCGGTACTTATTATATCATCGATAATAACTGCTTGTCTTCCGTCAACATCCAGATTTTTAACCCTGGTTTCCACGGTATCTGGTGAGAGACGGGTTTTTTCCATATGATCACAGGGACATTTTAATATATCTGCAACTTCCTGGGCATGACCTAAGGCACCTTTATCTGGAGCAATAATTACTGGATCATCCAGCATAACACCAACGTATTCTGCTATACTTCCCATAGCAGATAAGTTAGTAACTGGAATATTAAAAAAGTCAGCCATACTTTTTTCATGTAAATTAACACAGTACAATTCACTTGCTCCAGCAAACTCAAGCATGTTTGCCATAATTTCTGCAGAAATTGATTCTCCACTATTAAAACGTTTTTCTTGACGACCATAGCCAAAGTAGGGTATAACTACTTTAATATTATCTGCACCTAAACTTTTGAGAGTCTTAAGTATAAAAAAAAGTTCCATGATGTTTTCGTCTTGAGGATAACCGGTTGACTGAACCACCACTATTTCATCTTCTAGTTCTCCTTTAATTCGAACATATCTTTCTCCATCAGGAAATTTTCGAGTTTCTATAGGGCAAAGATAATCATCAAGTTGATTTGCAACTTTTGCTGCTAATTTTTGAGATGCTGAACCACCAATTATCAAAATAATCACCAAATAAACGATAAACTAATTTATAATCATTCAAAAATATTTTTTAAAATATATAAATGCAATATCACTATCAAAATTTATGTATTGTTTAACATTTAATTATTTGTTAACTTTATTAATAAGCTTCTAATAATAGTTAGATGATTATTGTTAGATGTTAATTAAAAATTTATCCATCACTTTAAAAATCTTATTAGATATATTATCTTGATATATTTTGAACTTGAGGTTTATTTAAATTCTAAATATTAAATTTACTTTATTTAAGAGGTGAATTCATGCATGAACTATCCATGGCCGATGCCATTGTAAAAACAGTTATAGAGGCAGCAGAAAAAAATGATGCCATTGAAGTACTGGAAGTAACAATTGAAGTTGGGCAAATGACTTTACTAAACCCGGAACAAATAAAGTTCATGGTAGGGGTTTTAAGTGAAGATACTATTTTAGAAGGGGCAAAATTTCACATGGAAGAAGTTCCAATTGAAATAGATTGTGAATGTGGATATAAAGGAAAAATAGGGGCAGATGATCTTGACCACTATACTCCTGTTCTAAACTGCCCTGAATGTGATGAAAGAAATTTTGATATTATTGCTGGAAGAGAATGCAATGTTAAGAACATAAAAATCGAGAAGAGGGACGAAGATGCATAAAATAGCTGAAGTAGAAATACAGCACGATATTATGGTGGCTAATCGAAAACTAGCCAAAAAGAATCAGAAAATACTCGACAAATCCAATGTTTTCGCTGTAGATGTATTAGGGGCAATTGGATCAGGAAAGACATCCTTAATTGAAAATTTAATCCAGAAATTAGATTATCCTGTGGCAGTAATCGCAGGTGATGTTATTAGTAAATTCGACGCTGGAAGATTTGAAAAGTACAATGTGCCTGTTGTTGGCCTAAACACTGGAAAAGAGTGCCATCTCGATGCGCACCTGGTAGAACATGCATTCCATGACATGCCTCTAGATGAGGTTGATGTTTTATTTATTGAAAATGTGGGAAACCTTATATGCCCAGTGGACTTTGATTTAGGTGCCCATATGAGAATGGTTGTTATCAGTGTCAGCGAAGGAGATGACACAGTCGAAAAACACCCCTTAATCTTTAAAGAAGCAGATTTAGTAGTAATTAATAAGGTGGATATTGCTGATGCTGTAGGTGCGGATCAAGATAAAATGGTGGCGGATGTTTTAAAATTAAATCCTGATGTTCAGGTAATAAAAACCAGCTTAAAAACTGGAAAAGGATTTAAAGAGATAATTAATGCTCTAGAAAAGGCCCGCAATGAATAAAATTTTTCATTGTATTTTTATTTTTATAAAATAAGAATATTTCTTTATAAAGGAAAAAAATTGAAATTCATAGGTGATCACTTGAAAATTTGGATTGATATAACCAATGCTCCTCATGTGAGGTTCTTTAAAAATATAATAGAATATTTTCAAGATCAGGGTGAGGATTTAATAGTCACCGCCCGAAAATTTGGGGATATCCATAATCTTATGGATGTTTTTGGTTTCGATTTTATTTCTATTGGAAAACACGGAGTAACTTTAGATCAAAAATTAGAAGAAAGTACTTTGAGGGCTCATGAACTTTCAAAATTAATAATTAAAGAAAAAGTGGATGTGGCGTTATCCAAACATTCAATTGAACTTCCGAGGGTTACTTTTGGATTAGGAATACCCAGTGTTTATGTTTTAGATAATGAACATGCATTAGCTGCTAATAAACTCACACTACCTTTATGTGATCGAATTGTAATGCCTAAAGTTATTGATATGTGGGATTTACTAAAGATGGGGGCAGATCCAAATAAGATCATTCCGTATAATGGAACTTCAGAGATTATTCATTTTAAGAATTTTGAATTTAATTATGACATATTTAAGGATTTAGGGCTAAAGCTTAAAAAGCAAAAAACAATTTTAATGAGGCCAGAACCTTCTCTAGCTTCATATCTGGATGCTGACTGCAGGGAATCGGTTTTAACCCCCATAGTTGAAACTTTGAAAGAGTATGCTAATATATTAATTTTACCTCGTTTCAAGGAACAAGCAGATATTTTTAAGGATTATAAAAATGTCACAATTATTAAGCCACCGGTGGACACATCCAGCTTAATGAAGTGCTGTGATTTAATGATAGGTGCTGGAGGTACCATGAATCGGGAAGCTGCTATTTTAGGAACTCCAGTAATTTCATGTTACCCTGGAAAACCTCTCTCAGTAGATAAGTTTTATATTGATCAGGGATTAATGTTAAGATCTACTAATAATGAGGAGATTATTAACACTGCTTTAAAACTGCTTGTCAATAATGATGAAACTGGCCCAATTAAAACAGATGATCTTTTTGAGATTATAATTGACAATGTTTATCAAGCAGCTCAGGAAAAGTAGAATGATAAATTTAAAAAATTCAAATTAAGTATCTTTTTATTTAGTATCTAATATTGATATAAATAATTAATCTGTTCATTAAATTGTATATTAATCATGATTTAAAAAACAAGCTATTAAATTTAATTATTATAGTTTAAAATAAAGTGGAATGGCCGGGATTTGAACCCGGGGCCTCCGCCATGCCAAGGCGACGCTCTACCATCTGAGCTACCACCCCAATCACATATCAACTATGACTTCTTTCTATTTAAAGTTAATGTTTTTAAAAAATAAAAAATATAAAAAATTAAGAACAATTTTCGGTGTATTTAATGAGTAATCTGATTATTAGAACTGCAAAAGAAAGTGATTTCATCGATATTTCTAAATTAGCAAAAAAATGTAGCCCCATGGCCACAGAACGTGATTCTATATATCATATTTTCACTAAATTCTTTCAAAATACTGTTTTTGTCATAGAAAGAAATGACAAAAAAATGATTGGTTTTTTGTTAGGATTTATATCACAGGTAGATTCTGAAGAAGCATATATTCATTTATTATGTGTTGACCCTTTTTACAGAAAAAAAGGCCTAGCAATGGATCTTCTTAATAAATTTTTTAATGTGGTGGGGGATAAGGGATGTAAAAGAGTTTCTTTAATTACTAAACCAATAAACCAGAATGCGATAGAATTTTATGAAAAATTAGGATTTAAACGGTCTAATAATATTAAAACCGTTAATTTGGGCGGTATTTTGGCTATAAAAGATTATAATGGATTTGGTAATCACATGGTTGTTTTTGAGAAGAACATTTCACTTAAATAATAAAAGGTCAAATACTAATTAATTAAATACTAATCTAATCTACAAAAATAAAAGTTTAGAAATTATAGATATTAATCACAATACTAAAAATAATTTTTAATAACAGATATATCTATTTTTGTTATTAACAAAATTTTATATTTCAAATTTATTAAACTAATTCAATATTTAATTTATTCAGTGGAGGAATAATTTGGCTTTAATTGCTCAAAATCATCTTCAATTTATAATAGAAGTGGCGATTATAATTTATACCGGAGTAATTTTTGTTATAAATTTTGTCCCAATTTCTTTAAGCGCTGTTCTGTTCGGTTCCATGGTACTGGGGGTAGGTTTAACACTATTATTCGGCCTTGATGTCGGCATGTTATTTCTATCATTCAGCCAAAGTGAATTTAGCCATCCGCTAGGCCCTATTGCTCTTTTAGGATTTGTAACAGCGCTAGCTGCTTTTCCAATGATGGAAAAAGTTGGAATTAATGTCAGAGGACTTAAAACATTTGTTTACATTTTTATAGTACTTATTACTATATTTGGAGGTTTAGTGCACCGATCATTTTTGTTTTTATGGTTATTAGGCCTACTAATCGGATATTTCATAATCTCTAAATCTTTCCGACAAAAATCCGTTTTAACTCTTAAGAGGATCTTAATTTTTGCTGCAGTTACACTTGCAGGATTCGGAGCGTTGGAATGGTTATCTGAATTATTAAAAATGCCTGTTTTCAGCCCTCTTTTAAGAATAGCACGTTTAGAAGAAAACGCCGTACCTAGTTTAAAAATGGTACTTAAAAATACCACGCTCTTTGGTCATTTGCCAACATCTTCTTATTGGCCGTCATCCACAGGTTTTGGTGATGGTTATATCTCGTTACCCATATCTATGGTGTTGATGTTTGCTTTACCATTCCCTGTTTTCTATGGATTATTGGTGAACAAGAAGGATGTAGTAGATTACTTCCTGCCGGGGACATTTGGCTATGCATATGACTTTGGCTATGTTACATTATTCTTCCTATTAATTTGGTGCATTGGAGTAATCTTAATAGGGTTCAAGATATTAAGCATATATAGGGAAAAACGAGAAAATGGTAATCGAAGTTATCTGGGAAAAGAAGCATTATTAATTGGTTCATTAACTGCATTCATTGCCCAGGCATTAGTGGGTCTTTTCATTATAAACCGTACCATTAATGGAATGGCTTTGGTAACCTTTATTTTCTTAAGTGCTTTAATTGTATCCAATATTATAACAGTAAAAAAGGATGAGAAGTATATTAAATAACAAGAATTTATTTAACTGGAGTGGAAACGATGAAAAAAGCCTTAATATTATTGGGATGTCCTGAATCTCCTGCTCAAACACCTATGGCCGTATATGCAGCATATAAACTTTCAAATATGGATTATGATGTCACTATTGCCAGCAACCCCGCGGCAATGAGACTCCTGGATGTTTCAGATCCAGAAGAAAAATATGTGAAAAGTAAAGTGGATCTGGAATCATGTTTGGAAAATTTATCTGAAGGAGATTTTGATCTTTTATTAGGATTTGTACATAGAGATGCAGCTGTTGCATTTTTTGTAACATTTTACCACATTCTTAACACTAAATCAATAGCTTTGATATTTGAAAAAGACCCCATTCTTTTAGATGATTTTGAAAAACAGGTTAAAGATAATACAGATGCTCAACTTGTGTCTGCTAGAGCTTATCATAATCCCACTCCCCTTAAAGTTAGATTTGATAAAGCTCTGAGTAATTTGGAGGCATAATATGTCTTTTTGTTTAGAAACTTATCTCCAGCAGTCTGATGATTATGATATTCATATGAAAATGGCTGGTTTTAAAGACTGCGCCCAGTTCATAGAAAAAAAAAGCCCGGAAGTAATTCATATCAAACCGGGGGAAAAAATTATGGGTGCTCGAATAATTGGAGTTCCACCAATCCCCATTGGGGTAAACAAAGAAAAAGGAACAGTTATGATGCCTTATACAAAACCGTGTTATGGGACGGCTGTTGTGGAATTTCCTGTTGAAAAAGAAGAAGTGGAAAAGATTAGAGCAGTTTCTATTTAAAATTCTTTCTTCGATATATTATTTTTTCAGGTTTTATTGGAAGAGTAATTATGGCTATTTCAAAGAGAAGAGAAAGAGAAAAAGCTGAGAGGCGAAAAGATATTATTGATGCTGCAGAAAAGCTTTTTTTCTCAAATAATTATGATAATGTTTCAATGAATGACATTGCTGAAGATGTTGAACTAAGTAAAGCAACTCTTTACCTTTACTTTGATAGTAAAGAATCTCTTTTTTTTGTAATTGTTTTACGTGGCGTAAAAATTTTGAATTCTATGGTCCATGCGGCTGTTGATAATGTTTCTACTGGAATTGAAAAAATAATGGCTTATTTGACGGCTTATCATGAATTTATGGTTGACTATCCTGATTATTTAAGAATATATAATTATTTTCACTCAGGCAGATTCAATTTAAGAGAAATAATAAATAAACAATATTTAAATGATTTTGTTGAACAAGTGGGTTATTCCACGGTAGCACCTGGTGCTTTTCCTGTTTCTAGTGATATTTCTCAAGGAATGCATAGTGAATTTGCAACTGAAATTATTCAAAGAAGTCAAAAATTATTTGAAATACTTAAATTATCTATTGAAATCGGTATTGCTGATGAATCGATTAGATCGGATGTTAATTCAGTTGAAGCTGCTGCATTACTAACCCTTTTTATTGATAGTATGATAAAAATACGTCCGGATATTTTAAAATCTCTTGAATTTTATGGTATTAATCAGAGTAAATTTAATGAGGACTCTGAAGAATTTATTAAACGCATGTTAACTAATTAAAACTTATTTTTTTCAGGTTTAGATCTTTTAAATTTTATTAATAATATTCTATCTCTTTTTTTACAAATTTTTTACAAACCAAAAAATATATATTTGATAACCGACGGTTATTTACTAACCACTGGTCATTTAATGACCATGAGTTATTTAGTAAAGTGAAAAAATGCGAGTAATAAATAAAGAAGTGAAAACGACTTGTAACTTGTATATTGGTGATATTGATGTCTGAAAGTAATCAAAATTTGCAACAAACTGCATATGATAATAGGTTTATCATTTTGGGCATTGTTCTTATGGGTATATTGATGTCTGTTCTAGATGGTTACATGGTGAGTATAGCTCTTCCTACAATAACATCACAGCTCCATGTTAATGTAACGGAGTCTCAATGGATTGTAAGTGGGTATCTTGTAGTAATGACTGGATTATTCATTTTCTTCGGAAAAATCAGTGAATTCATTGGAAAAACCAAATTATTTTTCATAGGATGGTTGATTTTCACAATAAGTTCATTAGCTTGTGGTGTTTCTACTGGAATCACTGAATTAATACTCTTTAGGCTTATTCAAGCATTAGGTGCTTCTATGGTTGCTGGTGTTTCAGGGGCTATATTATTTCATACATTCCCTCCAAATGAAATTGGAAGGGCAATGGGGTATTTTGGAGCAGTTGTTGCATTAGGATCCTTGATTGGTCCGGGATTAGGTGGATTTATTACAAGCTCCTTCGGATGGGAATATATATTTCTAATAAATGTTCCAATTGGTATTTTCCTTTTAATAAGCGCTATTAAATTCATGAAAATTCCAGAGATAATAGAAAAACATGTAGAAATTGATTGGTTAGGCGCTGGTTTATTTGTAGTTAGTATTGTTTCATTGATGTTGTTATGTGGTGAAATAGCTCAAAACATAACTTTTAATGGTCTATGGGTATTGTACGGTCTAATTTTTGCAATAGGAATTTTGGCTTTTATATTTCAAGAAAAAAGATCAAAAAATCCTATGTTGGATATTAAAATATTTAAGAATAAGAAATTTACATTGCCTATACTAAGTGCACTATTTTTAGCAATTTCTGTGAATATGGCTATTTTCATAGGTCCATTTTATTTCCAGGGTGTTATGGGGTACAATCCTTTGAAGGTGGGTTTGTTATTCATGTTTGTACCATTATCCATGATGTTTGCTGCACCATTAGGTGGAAAATTATATGATAAATATCACTGGAAATATGCTGCCAGTGTAGGGGCTTTTATAGCAGCAATAGCTTTCGCATTGTTAGCATATGCCTATTGGATTGAAAACTTGAGTTTAATAGCTGTTTCTTTTTTACTTTGGGGTTTAGGTTATGGTCTTTTTTCAAGTCCAAATACCACAGAAGCAATGATCGCTCTTCCTAGGGAAAAAACGGCAATAGCCTCAAGTGTCGCTACCACTGCTAGAAGTTTAGGGGGAGCATTAGGTGTATCCCTAGCCACAGTTCTATTAGTAATAGGTTTAAACACCACAAATTTCAATGGATCGATTATATTTACAAGTAGTTTGGCATTAACAAATTCAATTGCTGTAATAATGGTTGTATCTGGATTTTTGGGATTAATAACCACTTTAACTTCCGCACTTAGAAATACTGGCTCTGTTGATGAACTAAATATTCAAAAACAAGAAACTGATATTTCGCTGGAATTATCTAAAGAGAAGGGATTAGATGATTAATATGAAGTCTGTTATGATTAATGACAATATTGATCCAAAAAGGAAGGTTATCTTAGGTTTATACTGGACCAATAAAAAAACAGCGGTAAGAGAAGGTTGTGATTCTTTTATGATAAAAAAAATCACCACACCTCATACAATTTACTTATCAGATGATAAAAGACGGTTAAAATTATCATATCATATAATGAAAGATCTTTTAACATGTGTTGAGAATCAGGAAGCAGTCGAATTTGAAATTAGGATCGGTAAAGAAGATATAAAAACATCAATTCATAAAGATTTTTTCTATATATCTACTTCGCGGTCAAAGGAGCTTGAAGATGAAATCATTGAAAAAATGGAATTAGAATCGAAAAAAAAGTTTCCAAATATTTGTTCGAAGTTTTACAGGCGTTTAGGGGTTACTTAAGATTATTAATGAGGTGATAAAATGGATATTGAAGTATTTCCAAATAGGATTTTAGGTGCAGATACAACTGAGAAAATTTTAAGAGATTTAGATAAAATTGAAGGGATTAAAAGAACAGTTTTGCAAGGCCAAAGACTTCCACCTGCAGAAATGGGACATCCAGATCGTAGAACAATTACTGTAAAAGGTCAAGAAATTGATTTACAAGTTAAAACAGGTCGAATTCTCATGGAAATTGAGGATGAATCGGTTATTGATAAGATCAAAGCAGTATGTGAACCTCATCTCCCTTTTGGTTTTCATGTTTATGTTGGAAAATTCATTCGTCATGAAAAGACAGTAACTGATAAAATTAAATATGGTGATGATTTGGACTCACTACCTGATGAAATGGTAGGTTTAACTGATCAAAACGCTCAATTAAGTGAAAGAGCAACGATTATCAAGAAATAACTCAGATTTTCTTATCTTTATTTTTTTAACTAAATTTTTATATTAAAATTGCTAATTGTTATATTGTAGTGATTTTTCATTAATTAGCAATGCATGGTGGAATAATGGCAATTTCAGATAGAAAGAAAAGAGAAAAAAATCAGAGAAGACAATCAATTATTGCTGCTGCTGAAAAACTCTTTTTCACCAAAGGTTATGAAACTGTTTCTTTAAATGATATTGCTAAAGAACTGCATTTGGGCAGATCTACACTTTATTTGTATTTTGAAAATAAAGAAGAACTTCTTTTTGCTATTGTTCTTCGAGGGGCATTGATCTTACATAAAATGGTTCATGATGAAGTTAAAAATGCAGGTACTGCTTTTGAAAAACTTGATTCATTTAGAAAAGCTTATTATGATTTTGCTCAAGAATATCCTGATTATCTTAAATATTATAATTATTTATTTTCTGGAAGATTTGATCTGGATAGTATTAATCAAACTGAATACAAAATTGAATCCATAGCTCAAAGTAAGTATTACGAAGAATATAAAAAACTTTTAGAAGGCAATTTGGGCCCTAATTTCCCTATTCCAAAATTTTCGGCAGGAGAATATTTGGATAAAATTGTTATTTTACGTAGTGAATTGCTTAATATTTTATGTAATGCTCTCGAACAGGGTAAATCTGAGGGGACTGTTCGTTCTGACGTAAACTCTGCTGAAGCTACAGTTTTACTTACATTAATTGCTAATAGTATTGATAATTTACCTCCGGATCTTAAACTTTTACTAGAAAAGCAGCAAATAGGGCATGAACAATTTTTAATGGATGTAGGACAGTTTATTGGATATATGGTAAGTAATAGAAAGAAATAAATACTATTTTTTCTTTTTTTCAACAGATGTCTTTATTTTTGTAATGATTTTCTACTCTGGAAAACTATAAATATTTAATGACATAATGTCATTAAATGACATAGTGTCAGTATAATTTTTCGAGGTGAATACATGGAAAATGAAATAATAGTAAATCGAGAGTCTCCTAGTAAAATGGCAGAAGGAATAGCAATGCAAAGGTTTGCAGAGTCTTCCAAGAGTGAAAATGAAAGAATCTGTTATGACCCATATGCAATTCATTTTATTAGCCCTGAAATTATTAAATTTGGTAAAGAACACCCTGAAGAGGCCAAGTTGAAAGTAGAACAAATGGAACAATTTCTACCAGGATTGAGTAGTTCCATTATTGCAAGAGTTAGATACTTTGATGATTTTGTTGAAAAATCAATTAAAGATGGTCTGGAACAGTTGGTAATTTTAGGAGCCGGATACGATACTAGAGCGTATCGTATTGATGGATTAAAAGAGAAAATTAATGTATTTGAAGTGGATCATCCCAATACTCAAAGCTTTAAAATCAAAAAAATTAAAGAAATATTTGGTTCAACTCCTAAAAATGTAACTTATGTTCCTGTTGATTTTGAGAGTGAAGAATTGGGCGAAAGATTATTAAAAGAAGATTATGATCCTTTTAAAAAGACACTATTTATTATGGAAGGTCTTATAATGTACATTCCAGAAGATGCAGTAGAAAAAACTCTATCTTTCATTGTTAAAAATTCATATAATGATAGTTCACTTATTTTTGATTATTATCCTGAATCTGTAATTGATGGGACATGTAACATGGAAATAGGAAATAATATTCGAAATTATCTATTTCAGATGGGAGAACCGCTCCAATTTGGGATAGCTGAAGGACGCATTGAAGAATTTCTTAAAAATAGAGGTTTTTCTCAAGTCCGAAATATAAGTAGTGAAGATTATAAAAATGAATATTTCAATGATAAAAATCAAAACAGAGATGTTTGCAGTCTTTTATCATTGGCACATGCAGTAATTTGAATAATAGAATTTTCTTATTTTCTTTTTAATGTACAATTAAACCAATATTTTTATCTAAATATAAATCGCACTTTTTTTATATATCTTCTAACTCATATTTGATATATTATACAAAAATTTAAAATCATTATGTAATATCGAGGCCAATTATGCTAACAACAGTCGTGGGAAGTTACCCTGCACATCCTCAAGCACCTAAATCTTTCGGTGATAAATTATTAAAGTTCATAGGGAGCTATGATCAATATAAACCATCTATATCTCTTGCAGTGTCTGATCAACTTAAAGCAGGTATTGATTTGGTATCTGATGGTCAAGTAAGAGGTGATATGGTAGAAATTTTTGCAAGGCATATCCCTGGAATGATAGTTGAAGAGGGTACTTGTAAAATTAAGGGTAAAATAAATCCCCCAGTTCAATCTATCGGATCTGATGATCTCAAATTTGCTTTAAAAATCCTTAAAAATACTTTAAATCAATTAAATATTGATCCTAATTTAAATAATGACTTAATAAATAAAAAAGGTGTAAAAGGAATAATTACGGGTCCAACCACTATGGTCTACTCTTCACGTATTGAAGGATTTTATGATCCTTCTAAAAAGGATAAAGCCGTGCTTGACATGGCCAGTGCACTTAAAAAAGAAGCTCAATTTTTAGAAACATCTGGTGCATCCGTGATTCAGTTGGATGAGCCATTTATATCCACAGGTCTGGTTAATATGGGAACTGCCAAAAAGGCCGTTGAAATTATTTCCAAAGATTTATCCATTCCTGTAGCTTTACATGTATGTGGGGATGTTGAGCAGGTTTTCTCTAAAATATTGAAATTCAATGTTGATATAGTGGACTGTGAATTTGCAGGAATCCCTCATAATATTGACTTACTTGAAAGTCAAAGTAGTTTTAATAATAAGAAAATCGGTTTTGGTTGTCTGGACACTAAAAAAGAGTCAGTTGAAACTATCGGATCTATATTGACTTTACTTAAAAAAGGTGCAGATATTATTGGTGTTGAAAATATGTTAATTGACCCAGATTGTGGAATGCGAATGCTACCACGAGATGCTGCATTTTCAAAACTCAAAAATATGGTGGAGGCCTCAAAGGTCTTAGATTAAATAAAAGAAGTAAATTATTGGGGTTCAATATGCCGGAATTAATCAAAGTTTCAGAGATTGCCGAGGGTTGGGAAGACCTGGTTAGAAAAATAATGAAAGAAGGCGCAGAAATAAAAGACGAAAGGGGTTCTCTTACAAAAGAAATCCTAAATGTTATGGTTTGCATTGAAAAACCCCTTGGAAAAGGACAATCCTGCAACTTTTATTTAAGTAATATAGGTGATAAATTAGCAGGCATAAAAGATATCCGCGTGCCTGAAGGGTATTTTTGGAGTGGCGAAAAACTTGAAAAATATTCTGAACAGTTTATCAGTGATGATAAACAAGGGTTTGTTTATACCTATGGTAATCGCTTGAGAGCTCACTTTGAAGGTATTGATCAGATACAGGAAGCTATTGATCGTTTAAAAAATTGTACTGAATCAAGAAGAGCTATTTCTGTAACATGGGACCCTACTGTGGATACTAAAACAGATGAAGTGCCCTGCATGATTTTAGTAGACTTTAAAATCAGGGATAATAAACTTTATACCACTGCACTATGGCGTTCTCATGACATATATGGGGCATGGTTCCCTAATGCAGTCGGCCTAACCTATTTAGCTCAGTATGTGGCAGGAAAAGTCGGACTGAGTTTAGGTTCAATTACTATTCATTCCATTAGTGCTCATATATATGAGGTTAATTTCAATGAAGCTAAACAATATTGAGGTGAATTAAGATGGTAAGTGTCAATTTAGAAGCAAAAAAAACAGTAGACGAAATGATAGCAAAAGCTGACGCGCTCAACATTAAAGTAGAAAAACAAACCAACGGTGCAACAGTACTGGACTGCGGAGTAAATGTTAATGGTAGTCTAAAGGCCGGAGAGTTATACACTAAAGTATGTCTGGGTGGACTGGCTGAAGTAGGAATATCTATTCCTGGTGACTTATCTGAAAGTTTCGCTCTACCATCTGTTAAAATTAAAACTGATTTCCCTGCAATTTCAACTCTAGGAGCTCAAAAAGCAGGATGGTCTGTAAGTGTAGGTGACTTCTTTGCATTAGGTTCTGGCCCTGCTAGAGCGTTGGCAAAAAAACCTGCTGAAACGTATAAAGAAATAGGATATGAAGATGATGCAGATATAGGTATTTTAACATTAGAAGCAGATACCATTCCCGGTACTGATGTAACTGATAAAATTGCTGAAGACTGTGGCATATCCTCTGAAAATGTATATATTTTAGTAGCCCCTACATCTTCTCTTGTTGGGTCTATTCAAATTGCAGGAAGAGTTGTGGAAAACGGAACTTACAAAATGCTAGAAGCACTTCATTTTGATGTTAATAAAGTTAAAACTGCAGCAGGTATCGCCCCAATCGCCCCAGTAGACGCAGATGGTCTTAAAGCAATGGGTAAAACCAATGATGCAGTATTATTTGGTGGTAGGACTTACTACTACATTCAATCGGAAGAAGGTGACGATTTAAAAGAATTAGCTGAAAAATTGCCTTCATCTGCATCTGAAGGATATGGGAAACCATTCTATGATATATTCAAAGAAGCAGAATATGACTTCTACAAAATCGACAAAGGTATGTTTGCACCTGCAGAAGTTGTTATCAATGATCTCCGGACTGGAGAACTATTCCGTGCAGGATATGTCAATGTTGATCTCTTGAAGAAATCATTTGGTTTATAATTTAAATATAAATCTTATTTTTTCATTTTTAAATAACAAAATAAATATTTTTTTCTGGTTTATAATATTTTTAAAAATAAATTTAAATAAGGCTAAAATGCCTTATTTACAGTCCCTGCACCATTTATTTCCTGATTAACTTTTGGATTTCCAAAGTAATTTATACTACCCCCTCCATTAATCACTGCATTTAAAATGGTAGACACATTCACAGTTCCTTTACCAAATCCATTGATAGTGATGGAAGTAATTTTGCTTGTCAAAGCAGGGGCATTATATTCTCCTGCACCATTAATGTTTATGGTTTGATTGTCCACGTTTCCAGATAATTTAAGGTTTCCGGCTCCTATTATATTTATTTTAATATTATCTGCATTTAAATTGGTAATTTCGCCTTCACCAGCACCTTCAATTCTTAAAGTTAGATCTTTAGTTTTTATATTGGTGGAATTTAATTTTCCTGCGCCTGACATTTCCACGGAACCTAAATCTCGTAAAGTAATATGGAAAAGAACTGATTTTGTTGGGCTGGGAGTGATGTTGTCATAGTATATTTCCAGTTTGTTGTCATCAACCTTTGTTTGAATATGGGGGATAATATTATCCTCTGCTTCGATAGTTAATGATTCTTCAGAACCCTGAGTAATAATTAATGTTCCGATACCATTTAGAGAAACCTGATCAAAACCATTAACGGTTTTTGTCTCGTTGATTACATTCCCCGACCCGGTTCCACCTGTTCCAATACATCCTGACACAGTTATCGCTATACAAATTATTAAAACTAAAATTATACTGTTTTTCATAGAATCACGCCTCGCTTCCTAATGAAAATTTTAGAACATATTTAAAATATTATTTATTTATTTAATTAAACATAATATTAAATACAGTATATTTTTAAATTTGCTTGGGGGTGATTTTATGAAGATTATAAAGGATTCAATTGAACTCAAAACCATTCAAAGACTCCAGTTATTAAATATTAGTTCTCAACTGGAGAGAGCAGTAAAATCGTCTGGAATCAAAGAAGGCATCATATCTGTATTTACTCGACATTCCACCTCAGGAATTATCATAAATGAAAATGAACCGAGATTACTGGGGGATATCGAAAATACTTTGGAAAGGTTAATACCAGAAATTGAAGTCTATGGTCACAATTCAATTGATAATAATGCCGATTCTCACTTAAAAGCTGTTTTTTTAGGTGGAAGCCAGACTATCCCCATTGAAAATAATCAAATGGATTTGGGCACATGGCAAAGCATATTTTTTGTAGAATTGGATGGACCAAGAAATAGGAAGGTTAAAATTACACTCATGGGTCAATAACAACATTATTACGGAGTGATTTTCGATGTCTAAAACAACAATATTGCTGATTATTTTAATGGTTTTAGTTGCTTTTGTTGGAATTTTCACTGAACAACAAATAGAAACTAAGCAAAAGAAAGAAGTTAAAACATTGGTGGATGATGCCGTTCAACTAATAGAGAAAAAAGGGAGTACTGCTTTTTCAGAACTTAAAAGTGATTCTTGGGTTACTGGGGATCTTTATGTTTTTGTATGGCGCTTAGATGGTATCAGAGTAGTTTATCCTCCAGATGTAACTGGTGAAGGAAAGAATATGACGGACCTGGTGGATAGCAATGGAAAAGCCATTGGAAAACTATTCATTCAAACTGCAGAAAATGGGGAAGGTTGGGTAGAATATTACTGGCCAAAACCTAATCAAACAGAACCTTCTAAAAAAATAACATACATTAAACGTGCAGAATATCAAAACCAGACTTATCTAGTTGGGGCTGGATTTTATGTGTAGCTAAAAGATGAAGATTTAAAAAATAGAATATTTAATCTTTATCTATTTCTTTATTAACTAAATTCTAATTCAAAAGCCACTGTAGGGTATTCTAAATTGAAGTTAGTGATAACTTCTGGATTTATTTCTCCAAAAAACCCTTCAACTTTCCCATTATCAGATATATCTGAAAACTTAGCGCATCTGCCCTTAATAAATGAGGGATGTTCTAACACTTCTAATTTCATTTCATATCCTAAATTTCCCATCACTGTAGCCATAGTTGATTTTATTTCAGTGAAATTGGCATTGGAATGGATTATAGCTCCAGCCATTTTTTTAACTACTTTAGTGTGAGTTTCTGCTGCAATATCAATATACATCACATCACCCACCTCAAATATTTTTTGAGGAAGATCTTCGTGGGTATTGTCCTCTAAAAATTCCATGAGTCCATTCAAGAGACTTTTCCTAATCATGGTTCGATCTTTGGAAATTGGCTGAGATACTTCCACTCGTTCATCTTCGTCAAGGAGCATATTGTGATAATGATTTTCTTCATTGGTAAGCATTAGACTCATTATTTCCTGAAAACCTAAGCCTACCATAACCTCTCGCAGTAGCTTATCTGAGGTGTACCATTTATTAGTATGGGCAATACTTGCTATATCTGGCAAATATGATTCAATTTTGTTGAAACAATATTCAACGGCGATATTTTCAATTATATCTACTTCATGGAGGATATCCACCCGATAAGCAGGTATAGTTACCTCTAGCTTATCATCAGAAATTATATCAGCGTCCATACGTGCTTTCATTATTAGTTTTTTTATATCTTCAGCTTTAAGATCAAGCCCACTAATTTTATTTGAATTTTTAACAGAAACCTCTTTTTTTTTCGGTGTAAGATCCGGAGTGACCACAGTTTTATCGGGATAAACAACTTTTAATGTTTTTATTTTACCTCCAATTTCACCAAAAGAGGCACAAATGATATTAAGTGCTTGATTGACTGCTTTTTGATCAGTTCCAGTAACATCCACCAGTAAATTTTGTGTTTCTTCCGTAAGTTTGGTAAGTTCCCCATTTATTATGGGGGGCATGGATAAAACATTATCGTCCTTATCCATAATTAAAGGATATTTATCATGTATTTCCAGTAAATGGGCGTATTTTACTCCTTTATCATGTTCTTGAAGTATTTCCAGAGGAGTCATTTCACTAATTGAATCAAGGGGGATAAATGTGATTTCGTCCTTTCCAATAGCTTTATAATAAAAAGGACCATTAATAACATCCAGGTTATGGATCCCAATAGCTACTTTTTTTCTATCTCTTCCAATAACCCAATGTAGATCTTCTTGAAACTCCATTATTTGTTTCAGCTTTTTTTCATCCATTTTAATATTTTCAATCACTGCAAAGCTGATATAAGGTCTTATTTCTTTTAATCCTTCATGGACAAATACTTCCATATTAGAACTTTCACTAGGATAGTAGGGCATTCCGGTTTCAATTCCCAGAAATCCTTTAAGGCTTCGTGCAACACCTTCTACAGAGAGTTGATCTGGGCGGTTAGGGAAAAACTCTACCTTAATGGTTTCGTCATCAAAATCTTCAATATCACTTCCCATCATGGGGAGGATATCAATTAGTTTTTCTTTGCTTATATCGATCCCTAATTCTTGCAAATCTTGATATTCAAAGGTTATAACTGGCATTAAATCTCTCCATTAGTAAAATGTTGATTAGATTAATCATTTAAATTCAAATAAGGTACGCTTTTTAAATCAATTTTAATTATTATATTTGTTTATATTTTATTTTTAATTAATTATTAGGAATGTAAATAAATAAAAATATGGGTTAATGTGAATATTAAAGACCTGCAAATACCATTATAAAGAATATGGATTCAACAGTGAAGTGCAGCGCCCGGTGATACAACCAGCCATGCTCAGTTCCGGCAATTTCATGGTAAATATCTACTACCATGTGAATAAGGGCAGCCAATAAACCTATCTCCCATGAAAGAAATACTATGGACAATACAAAGAAGTGGAATACTGCTTCCATACCTTCATGAACTAACCACAGCTGAATATTGGAAGCCACGGTTTTACGGATAAGGCCGGCCAATAAGACGTAAAAATCAAAAAATACGCCCCAAAGTACCTTGCTATGAATTTCATCACTTATTGCCAGGACTAAGGCTATTTTAAACCACATTAATTCCATTTATATTCACCGGGAGGATATTCATCTAAAACAAGCTTTGAGTTTTCAGGATTTTATATATATTATTTCTTTAATCCTTGGATTGTTTTGTACAATTTAATTACCAATACTTCTGTTATTTTATACTATTTTAATATAAGTAAATATATCAATTACTTAATTATAAAACCCATATATTACTTTAATTGATGTATAAATAAATTACTATTTAAATTATATTTTATAAATTAATACTTCAAATTAAATATTTTAAGTTTGTAATGAAGCTAAAATTTATAAATAAATGAAAAAAAGTTAATTATTCCCTAAATAGATTACTTCTGGAGAGAAGCGGAAATGACAGAGAATAACATTCCAAAAGACTACGATCACAAAAAAGAAGGCGAATGGCAGAAAAAGTGGCAGAAAAATCAACTTCACAGATTTATTGGTGATGGAACCAAACCTCGATATATAATTGATACCCCGCCCCCATATCCTACTGGTTCTATTCACATGGGGCATGTTTTAAATTGGGCCTATATTGACATGATTGCCAGATTCAAACGAATGAAAGGATTTGATGTGCTATTCCCTCAAGGATGGGACTGTCATGGTCTTCCTACAGAAGTCAAGGTTGAAGAAACTCACAATATTAAAAAAAGTGACGTGCCCCGGGAAAAATTCAGGAAAATGTGTGTTGATCTCACCAGGGAAAACATTGCCATGATGAAGTCTCAAATGCAGGCCATGGGATTCAGTCAGGATTGGGATAGAGAATTTGTCACCATGACTCCAGAGTATATGTACAAAACCCAGCTTTCGTTTTTAAAAATGCACGAACAGGGCCTTATCTATCAGGGAATCCATCCAGTAAACTGGTGCCCTAGATGTGAAACGGCCATAGCATTTGCTGAGGTGGAATACTCTGAAAATGAAACTTACCTCAATTACCTGGAATTTCCCTCAGATGATGGGAAGGGGGTAATGATTGCTACTACACGTCCAGAACTGCTTTCTGCATGTGTAGCTGTAGTCGTCCATCCAGAAGATGAGAGATATATTAAGCTCAATGGCAAGAAAGTTGAAGTCCCTATATTTGGGCAAAAAGTTGAAATCATAACTGATGAAGAAGTTGACCCTGAATTTGGTACTGGTGCTGTTATGATCTGTACTTTTGGGGATAAAACAGATGTTTCATGGGTAAACCGTTACGATTTAGATATCATCGAAGCCATTGATGAAAAGGGTGTTATGACTGCAGCAGCAGGTCCATACGAGGGATTGCCATTATCTGTATGTAAAGAAAGAACCATTGAAGATTTAGAAAGTAAAGGAATTTTGGTCAAAAAAGAAAAAGTTGATCAAAATGTCGGTCAGTGCTGGAGATGTAAAACCCCTATTGAAATATTGGTAAAAAAGCAGTGGTTTGTAGCAGTTAAAGAATTAGTAGATCAGGTAAAAGAAGCCACTGATGTTATGAGGTGGGTTCCAGAACATATGAAAACCAGATTATTAAACTGGACAGGATCCATGGACTGGGACTGGTGCATATCCCGACAAAGAATTTTTGCCACCCCTATACCGGTTTGGTACTGTAAAGACTGTGGAAAAGTTCATTTGGCCAATGAGGAAATGATTCCTATTGACCCAACTCAGATAAAACCCGATTCTCCTTGTGAGTGTGGTGGAAATAATTTTATTGCAGAGGAAGATGTCCTGGATACATGGATGGATAGTTCTATTTCACCATTATCTATTGCTGGATGGCCCGAACCAGGTTTTGAAAACTATTTCCCCTCTGATTTAAGACCTCAGGGCCATGATATCATACGGACCTGGGCATTTTATACTACTCTACGGTGTAAAGCATTAACCGGACTTGAACCATTCTATCAAATTGTGGTAAATGGTATGGTTTTTGGTGAAGACGGCCATAAAATGAGTAAATCCCGAGGCAATGTCATTGCACCTGAGGAAGTTTTGGATGATTATGGGGCTGATGCCCTGCGTTTATGGGCTTCAAATAGTATTCCGGGCTCTGATGTACCATTTGCTTGGAAAGACGTCAAATACAGTTATAAATTTTTGAGAAAATTCTGGAATGCATTCCGATTCATCAGCATGCACATATTTGAATTCGATGGCGATGAAGAAACTGTTAAAAATAACTTGAAACCAATGGATCAATGGATTTTATCAAAATTATATCAATTGGTTCAAGATGTAACAGACGCAATAGAAAATTACAACTTCGCTAAATCAGTAAACAGTATTCAAAATTTTGTCTGGCATGACTTCTGCGATGAATATATCGAATCAGTTAAATACAGATTATATGGTGATCAGGACACTCCAGAATCTAAACAAGCAGCCCAGTACACCTTAAAAACTGTGGTTGAAACTTCACTAAAATTACTATCACCTATAACTCCACACTTCACTGATGAGGTATACCAGCACATGAGTGATGGTTTAAGTATTCATCAAATTGCATGGCCTGATGTTCAAAAAGATTTAATTGATCTAAAAATTGAAAATCAGGGCGAAATTGCAGTGGAAATAATTGGCGAACTTAGAAGATTCAAGTCCGCATCTAAAATGCCGCTTAATGCCGCTTTAAAAGTAGTAAATATTTACACTACAGATTCTGAGTTATTGAATCAAGTTGAACCCTTTTTAAAGGATGTTAAAGGAACCTTAAAGATTTTAGATATTGATTTGGAATTAGGTAAACCAGATATTCAAGAAAAAGTAGTGGAAATAACTCCACTTATGAATAAAATAGGTCCTGAATTTAAAGGAGATGCACCCAAGATTCTAGATTATCTACAATCTAATGAACCTCACGAAATTGCAAAAGAGTTGGAAATTGAGGGTAAAATCACGATTGAGCAGCATGAAATTACTACTGATTACATGACGATGAAAAAAGTTGCAGTGGGAAAAACAGGGGAAAAAGTAGAGGTTTTACATCCTGAAAAACTGGATTTGGTACTTGAGATAATTTTATAAAATTATCTCTTTGTTTAACATTTTAAAATAAATTTTTATATTAAAATTGAGTATGGGGGTTATTCAATGGAACTTCTAGTGGAAAAAACGTCTCAAATATCAGGGGTGGTGAAAGCACCTCCTTCTAAAAGTTATACTCATAGAGCTGTCATTATTGCTTCGATGGCTGATGGAAAATCTTTATTAAACGACCCTTTAAATTCAGAGGATACTTTAGCTTCTTTAGAATCTTGTAGGGCTTTTGGTAGTGAAATTAATAACTTTAAAGAACAGTGGGAGGTGGAAGGTACAGCGGGTGAAATGCAAACTCCTCACGATGTAATTGATGTGAAAAATTCTGGAACAACCCTTAGAATCATGACCTCTATTGCAGGATTGGCATCTAATTACAGTATATTCACTGGAGACAGTTCTCTTAAGACCAGACCCATGCAACACCTTTTGGATGCTCTAAAAACTCTGGGTGTAGAAGCGGTTTCTAGTCGAGGGGATGGCAAACCACCCATAATTGTTAAAGGTGGGTTTAAAGGAGGTAAAACTTCAATTCCAGGTAATGTTAGTTCACAATTCATTTCATCAATACTCATTGCAGGGGTTCTAGCAGAAAATCCTGTTGAGTTAGAAGTCACTGGTGAATTCATATCACAACCCTATGTTGATATGACTCGGGATGTCATGGCAAAATTTGGGGTTCGGGTTGGCTATGATTCAGTTTCTAAAATTTTCAAGGTCAATCCTCAGAATTATAAATCAACGGACTATACTATTGAAGGGGATTATTCATCCGCATCATATTTGGCAGGAGCTGCCGCTATTTTAGGCAGTGAAATTACCATAAAAAATCTTTTTAAAGATTCTAAACAAGGTGATAAATTAATTCTTGATATATTATCTTGCATGGGTGCTGAAATTAATGCTAAATATGATGAAGTTACTGTTGAGGGTAATGGTGAATTACAAGGGATAGATATTGATTTACACAATGCTCCTGATTTATTGCCCACTATGTCTGTATTAGGGGCGCTTGCTGAAGGAACTACTGAGATTAGTGGGGTGAAACACGCTCGTTTTAAGGAAACTGACCGTATTAGTACGTGTGCTAAGGAATTAACTAAATTGGGTGTCGATGTAAACGAGAAACCGGATGGAATGGTTATAAATGGTGGAGTGAAATCAGGTATTGTTCAATCTCATGGAGATCATAGATTGGCAATGGCTTTAAGCCTAATTGGGCTTAAGGTAGGTATTAAAATTCAAAATGCTGAAGTTTATGGTGTTTCATTCCCTAACTTCCCTGAAGTGATGAATAAACTGGGATGTACAATGACTTTGAGATGAATAATCTTTCTTTTTAAAACAAACGAATCTTGTAATCAAGGCATTGGAAAACTTTTGATGTTCTCAATGTAACAAAAAATACCACAAAAAACTAATAACATGTGCTTACAGTAACATAATAAAGATAAAAAGTGGATTGGAGCATATTGATAAGATGGAATGATCTTATTTAGTTTAATCAAAATACCTAAATCTGATCATAAATTTTATTATGTCTTAAATCAATTTTATAATTAATTAAGAGCTATTAAATTTTATTCCTCATAAAACCAGAAGGATGGGAATATGAACGGTAAAAAGAAAGAAACTAAAATCGTCATTTTTGGAGCATTTGACTCTGGGAAAACTACTACTTTGGATAACCTTTGTGAAAAGAAAACTAAAGTAGAGTATAATGGAACCACGGTTTCGATGGATTACGGAAATACCTTTGTGGATGGGGAAAAGATACATCTTTTTGCCACTCCGGGACAGGAAAGGTTTCATTTTATGAGAGAAATATTGTCAAATGGATTGAATGGTGCTATTGTGGTTGTAGACAATACTCAAGGGGTTACTGAGATTGATAGTAGCATAATGTCTAAATTGGAATCAAAAAATATCCCATATATTATTTTTGCAAATAAACAAGATTTAGCCAGCCATGAACTTGAAATAAGCACTGCTGCTGAAATTGTACCTACTATAGCTACTGAGGGTGATGGTTTAAGACAGGGTCTAGAAATACTCTTGAACCAAATTTAATTCTAATTTTGCATTTTCTTTTTTCATGTTAGATTATTTTATCAATCAAAAGAGGATAAAATGCCAGAGCGAATTGCAATTATAATGGAGAAATTAAGGGGACTCTATAAACTTCGACTTTTTGAAGATGGAGATCCTTATCGTGTTTTAATTCGCACGATTTTATCTCAAAGAACCAGGGATGAAAACACCGATCAGGCGTCAGAAGAATTATTTGCAGTTTATCCTGAAATTGATGATGTGGCCGCTGCCCCTGAAGAGAAATTACAAAAATTAGTCAAGAAAGCAGGATTTTATCGTGTTAAATCAAAAAGAATTAAAGAAGTCTCTCAAATATTATTAGAAGATTTTGGTGGTATTGTTCCAGATACAATGGAAGAACTTCTTAAATTACCAGGTGTAGGCCGAAAAACTGCTAATTGTGTTTTAGTGTATGCTTTCCAAAAACCAGCAATCCCGGTAGATACTCACGTACACCGCATATCTAATCGAATAGGTCTGGTAAAAACTAAAACTCCCGATGAAACTGAATTTGCCTTAGAAGAAATGGTTCCCATGGAATATTGGATAGAGTTAAATGACCTCATGGTTCAATTTGGTCAGGACATATGCCGTCCAATAAGCCCTAAACACGAGCAATGCCCTATTGCGGATTTATGTGGCTATTATCAGGATATTCTGGATCAAAAAATTGATTTTAATAGAAAATAAATTTTAGATTATGATTTTTATATTGTAATGGATATCTATAGGTTAACATGCATTTCTTAAAGTATTTATATTAAAATGGTTCAATATTAATCTGGTGATGGGGTTCACCTTTAACCGCTTATTAATTAAGCTGATGACTCCTGTGATTAAAAAAGAGGAATAATCATGTTAAATGGAGAAACCCTATTTGTAAATTCTATTTTTAACTTTACATATAATTTTATTACACATTTTATAGTTATTATAACAATTATTTTGAAAAAACTACAATTCACTATTTTTAAATTGTTTTCAGAAATCTTTTGTAATTATTTATTTTTAAAAATAATCACTATTGGGGTGATTTAAATGGAATATGTGGCATTTTCTATAGCAATAATCATATTATTCGGTTTGTTATTCAATAAACTATTTACTCGGATTAAACTACCTGGTTTATTGGGGATGTTGATTTTAGGGATAATTTTAGGCCCTTATTGTTTAAATCTTATTGATAAAGCAATATTGGGGATATCTGGCGATTTAAGAGTAATTGCGTTAATCATAATTCTTTTAAGGGCAGGATTTGGTATACACATGGAGAGTTTGAAAAAAGTGGGAACATCTGCCATTAAAATGAGCTTCATTCCAGATGTTATGGAAGGACTAACTGTAATGGTAGCGGCCCATTATCTTCTGGGCCTACCTATTATTGAAGCAGGTATGCTGGGCTTTATTATTGCTGCAGTTTCACCCGCAGTTATTGTGCCTCAAATGCTCTCATTTATCCAACGGAGAATGGGTGCCGCTAAGGGAATTCCTCTTATAATTTTAACTGGCGCTTCTGTAGATGATGTGGTTTCTATTACCATATTCTCTATATTTTTAGGGCTTTATGGTGGTCAGCAAATAAATTATTTTAAGGAAATCCTGGGAATTCCTGTTTCTATAGCTTTGGGAATTGCAATGGGGTTGGTCCTGGCATTTGTATTAATCTATTTATTCAAACGCTTTGAAATACGTGCAAGTGAGAAGACATTAATTGTTTTAGCCTCTGCCATTTTATTAAAGAACATAGGTGACTATTTAAATAGTTATATTCCTGTGGCTGCTTTAGTGGGTGTAATGGTAATTGGTTTTATTATTCTTGAAAAAATGCCTAAAGTAGGTAATCAACTCTCTGAAAAATTCAGTAAAATCTGGATATTCGCTGAAATATTGCTCTTTGTATTAGTAGGAGCTCAGGTTAATATTTATTTAGCAGCTTCATTTGTGGTGGTGGGGTTAACCATTATTTGCATTGGCTTGATGGCCCGTAGTGTAGGAGTTTATGTTTCATTGATGGGTACCAATCTAAATAATCAGGAAAAATTATTTTGTATAATGGCCTATATTCCAAAGGCCACAGTACAAGCAGCTATTGGTGCCATTCCACTTTCTGTAGGGGTTGCATCAGGGCAGCTGATTTTAGCTATAGCTGTAATTGCCATACTGTTTACAGCACCTCTGGGGTCATTTGCAGTTAGTTTATATGGTGAAAAAGCTTTAAAAGTTGAAGAATAGAAAATCTGCAAAAAATGTAGAATTTAAATAAATATTTTAAAAATAGAAAATTAAGTTTAGAAGAGTAAAATATTTACTCTTTTAAATCAGCTACTTCTTGAGCAAAGGCTTCTAAAACTTCTTTGGATAATCCTTCAATAAATTTTAAAGAACCTGCACATTCGTGGCCTCCACCATCTATTCCTGCTTCAGGAATAGCATTTGCCAACTTCCATACAATTTCATTTAAATTAAATCCAAACATCTCATTAACGGCATCTGTAGCCCTAATAACTCCAAAATCAGGCCCATAAGATAAGGTTATAATGGGACGATCTTCGCCATGTTTTTGTACCATGGCATCATGTACATACCCACATGTTTTTCCAGGAGCAGGGAAGGTGAATTTGTGAGCATATTTTTCCACATCCAGTACATTAAAGAGAACACCATTTGCTAAATCCTGTGATTTTAGATTGGGCAGTGCAGCCCTAAGTTGTGTATCAACTCTTTTTTGTAGTTCTTTATAGAGAGCATCAATCAGCTTGGTATGCTTATCACGACTACCTAAACCTAATATGGTGTCAATTATACCTCTACCATTCATGAATCTGAGGAAAAAAGCTTCAAAGTCAATACATGCTGCAACTTTATCCAGATCATCTCTTCCATACCCTTTGGTCTTTGCCAGTTCAATATATTGTTCCACTTCATGTGAACGGGCATGATCACCAACGGCTGCAATTCCTGGGAAATGAATAACTTTATCTTTTACTTCAGGGTTTACCATTTTAGCAACTTCAACAGATAATGCTCCTGCAGTAATTTGGGAGTCTCCTCCCACTAAATACGGGTTAACATGAACATCAACGTATTCATCTACTTTTACCTCACCGTCAATGACTTCTCCAGGGAAGTGGTGGTCAATAACCACTATTTCAATATCATAGATTTTAGCTTTCATCAATGCCAGAATATCTTCTTCAGTAGATCCATTATCTAAAAGGACAATTAATGGTAGTTTTTGTCCATGTCTTTCTAAATCCTCGAGAGCGAAAGATAAATCTTTTACCACATCTTCTAATTCATAAAACGGAGCTTTACTTGGGGCTCTTTTAAAATAATGCCATTCTGCATCAGTATTATGATTAAGCTCTTTTAACAGGGGGATAACTGCTTTTTCCATAGCAACTCCCGCACAAATACCATCTGCATCTGCGTGGTGCCTTACCAAAATTGATCGGCCATCAAAAACAGCTCGTCTAATAGCATGAGCGGCTTCTTTCATTTTTGGTCTTAATTTTTTAAGGGTTTCACTTTCAATCAGTAAATCCGTATTCTCTGGTTCGGCTCTTTCATTTATAGCATCATCAATTAATTTTCGAGCTTCAGTGGCTTCATTTCCAATAAGTCTTTCAACAGATTCAGATTCAATCTGTATTTTACCACTATGCTGGTTCACTTCACCCATTACTTCTACAATGTGACCCACTTGAATATCCGGATATACTCTTACACCTGGTTCATCAAATGCTGCTGCCCAGGTAGTGCTGGTTTCATCTGAGATTGTAAATATAGTTGGACCAGAAGTTTGCTGTATTTGAATAACTTCTCCTACGATTCGCACAGTATTTCCAATAGTTTTATTGGTTATATCCCCAATTTTAGTACGGGCCAGATTCTTTTTCAGTTTAATCAGATCGTATGCTCCTTTTATATTAGCAGGACCCAAATCAACTTCACCACGTTGTGGTTTTATTTCAGTTACTCTAACAAATATGTCGTCTCCAACATTATGATCTGGAGATCCAGTACGCATTAATCCCCAAACCTGACTATTTAAACTTACAAAAACACCATATTTTTCAACACGGGTGATTCTACCTTTATATGTGGAACCCACTTCTAAATCATCCATTTCACAGGCAGGATGTAATATATATACAATTTCCTTTTTATTTTGACATTTTTCACAGTAATCGGCGTTCCCTGGGATCATGGTACCACATTCTTTACAAACATTTATCTCTCCTTTACCATCACAAACAGAACAAGTATCTCTTACTTCAACTTCTCCTTTACCTTTACAAATCTCACAGGGTACATCGTGATCTTCTTCAAGGTCAAATCTTTGCCGGGCATTATTAGAAACTCCCTTGAAATGGGTTTTTACATCGGCTGTCGATTGATAGCCAGAACCGTGACAAGAATCACATTCTTTATAACTTTGAATCTTGTAACCTTTTCCTTTACATTTTATGCATGCTTTATTCATTTTATTCCTCGTTATTGTAAAATATCTTTTAATTTCCTTGATAATCGATTATATTGTATAATTGCGGATATAACCAATAATTAAGTAAAAATAATACATTTATTTAAATTTATCTGGGTTCTGTTTTACTAATGTTTGTCGTTGGGTTTCAAAGTTTTTTGCATCCAACATTATTTGATTTGCATTACTTACTTTTTCATTAGCGGTTTCATTTTCACCATCATTAAATAATTGGGCTGCTGTTCTTAGTTCAGATGTGCCATTTAATTTAGCGTCTATTTCTGAAATCACTAACTGCAAATACTGAATATAAACATTTTCTTTAGAACTTTGCGCATATGATAATGCTTCAGATGTCAGTGATCGTGCTGAATTATATTCTGAAGATGCTCTATCACATTTTTCAATAGTGGAATTCATTTTAAAATCATTAAGCGCTCTCGCGGATTGATTGAAATATTTATCTCCTTCTGTAAGATGATCATTAATTTGAGGAGTTAATTTTTCAATATTGCTCACATCAGATTGAGTACAACCACAGACAAATGTAATTAGTAGTAGTGTTGTTAGAACTGCGAACTTAGTTTTCATAATTCCACTTCTTATGTGCTGTAAGTGATTAATTTTAAATTTAATATTCTTAATAAGTTAAATTAATTCTTAATTAATTTAAAAATTTAATAATTAGTTTTGAATCTCTAACCATTTTAAATATTTACTCTTTTAATTAATAAATATTGGATATTTTAATTCCATGTTAATAAAAGATAAACAATGATTTGAAATTATTATAATTTGAATTGGCAAAAAAGATAAATTTTCTAAATTAAAAAAAAGATTTAATTAAGAATGCCACAATCCGTGGATATTACAGTATTCTCTAGCTTTTAAATTAGATATTGTGCTGCTATCTATTTCAAACTCGGCTTCTGGAACATCACCGGGGTTTAAAAATTGTCGGTAAACTTTTCCATCTATTAAAACCTCTATTAAATGAATGTAATGTTCTTCTTCCATGGGGTGTGGAACATCTCCTACTTTTACTATAATTCCTTTATCAGTTTTTTCAATAAGAGGTATATGTTTTTCAGGACCAACATCTGTCTGCCTTTCAACTAATAGTTCCATAGGCTGATTACAGCAAACCAACTCTCCTACTCCCACATTAATGATTTCCACTATATTTCCACAGATATTGCACCGATAAATCTGGTTGAGTTTGGTCATATTCCTTTCTCCATTTTGCCTTAAAAAAATTAAAATTGTATGTGATGTATTCTACTTTAATTAATAGTCATCACATAATACTTGGTAGTAAGCTGTGGGATGATCACAAGCAGGGCACTCTTCTGGAGGAGTTTTTCCTTCATGAACATAACCGCATTTTCGACAAATCCAAGATATATCCTTAGTTTTCTGGAATACAGTGTCTGTTTCAACTAATTTAAGTAGCTGCATGTATCTGGCTTCGTGATGTTCTTCTGCCTTAGCAATGGCCATTAAACGCTCCGCGATTTTAGGATAACCTTCTTCTTCAGCAGTTTTTGCAAATTCAGGATACATTTCGCTGTATTCAAAATGCTCTCCCCCTATAGCAGCAATCAGATTTTCGTCAGTGGTACCTAAAATCAGAGGAGCTTCTGCTTCAACAGTGAGATCTTCTAATTTTTCATCAGTTTCTGCTTTTAGCTCTTGGATCATTCGGAATAGCCACTTGGCATGTTCCCTTTCGTTATCTGCAGTCAAAAGGAATATCTCTGATATCTGCTCAAAACCTTCTTTCTTTGCTGCTTTAGCATAAAAAGTATATCGGTTACGAGCTTGGCTTTCTCCAATAAATGCCTTGGTTAAATTTTCTATTGTTTTTTTCATTGTAAATACACCTAAGCATATTTTTACAAATATTATATTGTCGTCATAGATAATATAACTTTCATTAACATCTAAATAGAATATCAATAATTTTAATTTTACATATTCCTAATTCTTAAATGAATTTGATATCTTAAATGTTTTAAATCGGAAGATTTGGGCATTTAAAGCAACAATAACAGTACTCAGGGACATTAATATTGCACCTAAGGCGGGGCTTAATAAAATCCCTTGGCTGTAAAATACTCCCGCTGCAAGTGGAATAGCAAAAATATTGTATGCTGTAGCCCATATTAAATTTTCATACATTTTTCGGTAAGTTGCAGATGCCAGATCCAGTATGGTGATCACATCAAGAGGATTACTTCTAATTAGGACTATATCTGCAGTTTCCATAGCCACATCTGTGCCCGCCCCAATAGCGATCCCCACATCTGCCTGGGCCAATGCAGGTGCATCATTTACACCATCACCAACCATAGCCACATTTAGGCCTCTGGATTGAATTCTTTTTATTTTTTCGACTTTTTCATGAGGTAGTATTTCAGCAAAATATTCATCGAGGTCTATTTCACCAGCAACCCATTTTGCAACAGATTCGTTATCTCCAGTTATCATCATACATTTAATTTTTCTTTTTTTGAGTTCTTTTATGAGTTGTTTTGATTCTTTTCGTATTATATCTGCCAGAGCAATGCAACCTTTTAATTCATCGTTAAAAAGAACAAATACGACGGTTTTACCCTGTAGGAATAATTTAGACATAATATTATTTTCAAGATTAATCTCCGCTTCTTCTAAATATCTGTAGCTCATCACCTTAATTTCATGCCCATTTACCAAACCAGAAATACCTTTCCCTGGAATTGAGTGAAAATTTTTAAGAGGCATAGTATATTTCGCAGCAGATATTATACCTTTAGAAATTGGATGCTCCGATTCAACTTCAACAGATGCTGCATACCTTAAAATATCTTCTTCACTGATGCTGTCATCTAGAGAAATTACTTCACTTACTCCCAATTCTCCATGAGTAAGAGTCCCGGTTTTATCTAATACCGCGGCATTTATGTCTTTAGCACCCTCGAAGGCATTTCTGCTGCGTATTAACAACCCATTTCTGGCGGAAATAACTGTTGAAACAGCTATTACTAATGGTATGGCTAAACCCAATGCATGGGGGCAGGTAGTCACCATCACTGTCACGCTACGTTCTAAAGAGAATGCAAAGTCCATTTTAGCTATAACAAACCAGAATATAACAGTTATTGCCCCTCCTAAAAGCGCAATAATAGTAAGCCACATGGCGGCCCGATTTGCTAAATCTTGGGTTTTAGTTTTTCCTTCCTGTGCTTGATTCACTAAATTGATTACTTGGGCTAAAAATGATTCATCACCCATTTTTTTCACTTCGACTGTTAAAGAACCATGCCCATTAATTGAACCTCCAATAACTTCGTCACCTACAGTTTTTTTTATAAATTTGGATTCTCCAGTAAGCAACGATTCATTAACTGCACTTGATCCATTCATTACTTCACCATCAGATGGTATCTTTTCTCCAGGTTTAATAAGTACATGGTCATGCTTTTTTAAAGCAGATAAACTCACATCATTAATTTTGCCTTGCTTACTAATCAGATGAGCTTTAGCTGGTAAAAGTTTCACTAATTTTTCGAGAGACTTGGAAGCACCTCTAATTGATCTCATTTCGATCCAATGACCAAAAAGCATAATATCAATAAGGGTTACTAGTTCTAAAAAGAAAATCATCCCCATAAGTCCTGAAATCACCGCTAAACTGTATATGTAGGCGGTAGTAATTGCTACTGTTATTAATGTCATCATTCCCGGATTGAAATTTTTCATTTCATTAAAAAAACCTTTAAAAAATGGATAACCTCCATAAAAGAATATAATGGATGATAATAAAAATAAAACAAATTCGTCCCCATAAAATTTAAATGAAGTTAAACCCAGAAAATCCTGCACCATGTGTGTTAAAAAAAATATGGGTATGGTTAAAATTATACACACAATGAAACGTTTTTTAAAATCAGCTAACATTTCATCGTGATGATTTCCATGACTTGAAGAATGTTCATGTGTTGTATGATTTGATTTTAGATGGCCTTTTTTATTTTCGGTATTGTTTTGTGTTTCTGTTTGTACCGTATGTTCTGGATTAATTTTAGAAGATACTGACTTAGTTTTAATTAATGGTGGTGAATGTCCATTATGATGATTGCTATGTTTTTTATAATTTTTTTCTTTATTTTTAGCCAATTTTAACCTATTTATTGGATCATGTTTCTTTTTCACCATATAAACTCCTCAGATTAGTTCTGAGTAATATTTTTTTAATCGCAGATTTTAATTGTTTATTAAACTAATCCAAATAATTGATAATATCATTGATATCGTTGGTTGGTGCTTTGCATTCTTTTAAAGAGCAAAGATAATATGTTGTCTTTTCGTTGATCACAGTCTTGTTTTTAAAAGTATCTGAAATAGCAAAAGGCCAATCCTCAGTTTTTTGATTATTAATGAGTATGGTAATATTTGGAATAAATTTCTCCCCTATTTTTTTAAGCAATTTACTTAATTCATTATTAGATTCAAATAGATATGATGAGTTTATATCTTCATCTAAATTAGAAGGAACAATGACTAATTCATATGATGGCCCCCATTCAAAATCAAGAGCATTCATTAAATTTACATGGGCCAATG
Source organism: Methanobacterium alcaliphilum (assembly GCF_023227715.1). Classification (NCBI taxonomy): domain Archaea; kingdom Methanobacteriati; phylum Methanobacteriota; class Methanobacteria; order Methanobacteriales; family Methanobacteriaceae; genus Methanobacterium; species Methanobacterium alcaliphilum. The sequence continues at coordinate 16,440 of NZ_JALKIF010000003.1, read as the reverse complement.
GGGATCTTTTTATCTTAGGGGAGAAATGGGGGACTATATTAGTGGCAATATTTTTAATTTCTTTATTTTTAGAAATTTGAGCCATTTTGAGGAGATTTAACATATGAACTGAATTTCCCGAAGGCAGGGCACTATCATAACTTTCTTTTTTTCTAATAAGGATTCTTTCTGATTCATAGGGAGTAAAAAATAAACCTCCCTTTTTTTTATCTAAAAATTCTTTTAGTAAAATATTATTCAGTTTAAAAGCTAGATTTAAATATTTATTTTTAAATGTAGTCTGATAAAGTTCTAATAATCCCCATATAAAAAAAGAATAATCATCTAAATTACCATCAAATGCGGCATCATGGTCCCGATAGCGGTGAAGCAATTTATTACCATTATAAAGTTTTTTTATAATAAAATCTGCAGCTTTTTCAGCAGCCAGAACATATTTTTTATTCCACAAAGTTCTGCTGCCCTTAGCTAATGCCGCGATCATAAGCCCGTTCCAATCAGTTAGAATTTTATCGTCTTTATGGGGATGTATTCTTTTTTTCCGAGCATTAAATAGTTTTTCCCTAGATTTTTTTATTTTCTGATGTAATTCATCATCGGATCCGACTTTTTTGGAAAAATTTACTAAAAAATCATTGTCCGGTTTCAAATGAAAAATATTTTTTCCCATCTTCATGCCCGTCGATTCTTCTTTAAAGTTTCCATCGTGTTTTATATTAAATAATTCAATTATCAAATCTGCTTGTTGGTCTAAAACACTTTTTATTTCATCTTCACTCCAGAGGTAAAATTTTCCTTCTTCACCTTCACTATCTGCATCTTCAGCTGAATAAAAACCACCTTCTGGAGATTGCATATCTCTTAAAACATATTCAAATATTTCCTCTGCGCTTTCTTTATAAATAGTGTTTCCTGTTATTTGGTATGCTTCTAAATATGCTATGGATATCATGGCTTGATCATACAACATTTTTTCAAAATGTGGAACCAACCATTGTGGATCAACTGCATATCGATGAAATCCAAATCCTATGTGGTCGTATATGCCTCCATATCTCATATTGTCTAGAGTTTTCAGAGCCATTTCCAGTGCATTTTCTTCAGATTCTCTTTTCCAATATCTCATTAAAAAAAGAAGGTTATGTGGTGAGGGGAATTTTTGTATCATTCCAAATCCACCATATTTAATATCGAAACCTTCTTTTAAAGAGTTATAAGTCTCTTTAAAAATATTTTTATTTAATTCTTCTCTAGGAGCGGGTTGGGAAATATTTTCTAAAACATTTACAATTTTATCTGCAGATTCTAGGGCTTCCTGCGGATTTTTTTCCCATAATTCTTTTACTTTTGTGACGATTTCTTTAAGCCCCACACTCCCATATTGTCCTTCTGGGGGAAAATAAGTCCCTGCAAAGAATGGTTTACCCTTTGGTGTTAATAATATGGTTAATGGCCATCCGCCTCCGCCGGTCATCATCTGACAAACATTCATGTAGATATTATCAATGTCGGGACGTTCTTCACGATCCACTTTCACAGGAATAAACACTTCATTGATTTTGGCACCTATTTCCGGGTCTTCAAATGATTCATGGGCCATTACATGGCACCAATGGCAAGTAGAATAACCAATGGATAAAAAAATAGGTTTATTTTGTTTTTCAGCTTTTACAAAAGCTTTGTCACCCCAGGGGTTCCAATCCACAGGGTTATGCGCATGCTGTAATAGATAAGGACTTTTCTCATAGATTAACTCATTTGAATATTTTTCTTTTTTTGGCTTATCTGTTGAAGACATTTTACTCTACAACCGTGATATTTTATTTATTCGTATTGAGCTGAAATTTTCAGAAAATAATTTTTATTCTAATATTAATTTGTTTATCATTATTGTAAAATTTATGTGATTATTTTTAAATAATTATTAAAAATAATTTAAAGTTTATTTATTAAGTCTGTATCTTTCAATCATAATTCGAATAAAATCAGAAAAAATTTATTTGAGTTAGAATTTACAGAAAAAGTAGTAAATTATTTTATAGTTGTTTGAACTTTTAGAGAACATAGTATAAATCTGAATATTATATCTTTAATACGGTTTTAGTCAAAAAAATGATTGCATTGTCACAATAATATGGGTGTTTACATGAGTTTAATAATGTCTTATATTGGTCAGAAAGGTTGTGTTGTTGCAGGAGATAAACGAAGAATTGGTTACTTTGGGGATAAAACTAAAAGAGAGGAACTTGAAAGTGAACTTTATTCCGGAACAATTAAATCAGACGAGGAACTTAAAAAACGAGCATCTGAATTAGGCATAACTCTTAAAATCACGGATAATGCTTGTAAAGTTCGCAGTTTAGGTGATGTTGTGGTGGGGGAAGTCAGCTTTAAAAGCCCTTTTGAAACCAAAAGAAGACGTATTTATGGTACAACTAATGGTTATCAAATAATAGAGATCACTGGGTCTAATATATCTAAAATGGAAAAAGGAGAAAGTTCAATCGTTGTTTTTGGAAATAAGATCACCAAAGATATAGCAAATAAGATCATAAAAAAACACTGGAAAACTAAAACAAGTTTAAAGGCCATAGGGGAAATTTTTGAGGAGGTCCTTGCAGAAGTTGCTGAGGAAACTCCATCAGTAAGCTCGGATCATGATATGTTTATTAAACACCCAAAATTGGACAAAAGAGAAGCTCAGGAATTATTGAGAGAAACTGTAGTACGTGACGTAAAACTCCTCCAAAAATGGAGAGAAAAACTCCAAAATGATCTACTTGAAAAGGCACACACTATCAAATTAGCTTCTAAAATCCTCAATGAGGGGGAAGTGGGTAGAGTAGTTGAAATAGATGGTAATCATCTGGAAATAGTTCTTAAAAGTGGTGTTCAGGCTTATGATACAAAATGGAAACCTCTTGCAAAACCTGGGGAAAAAGTTTTAATGTTCACGGATACTCCTGATGATGTTGAAATTGGAGATAAAGTAACAATAGAAAATGAAACTCTAGGCTTAAAACGCAATAAATCGGCATTAAGATGTGATGTTATTTTATGCAAAACTGATTAATTAATTTAGGATAACGATATTATATATATTCATTACAATATTTATTTAGAAAATAACTAAGGTGAATAAATGGATTTAACTTTCTTAGGAAGTGGTGGTGGACGCTTTCGCTACCATTACCCAGAAGAGGATGACGGGCGGATTTAGAATCGATGATATCGATGGTAAAAATTTGCATATTGACCCTGGGCCTGGGGCTTTAATTCGATCATACCAGTTTGGACGAGACCCACGAAAATTAAGTGGAGTTTTTGTATCTCATTCTCATACGGATCATTATACAGATGCTGAAGTACTTATTGAAGCAATGACTAAAGGTATGACTCGCAGAAAAGGAATAGTCGTAGGCAGTCTCAGTGTTATTGAAGGATTTAAACAGTGGGGTCCGTGTATCTCGGATTATCACAAGAGCAAACCGGAGGTTACTACTTTAGGGGCTAATAAAATTAAAAAGTTCGGTGATATGAAGGTTAAAGGAACTAAAACAATTCATGGGGATCCTACAGCAGTAGGGTTTCAGTTCCAGTTAAAAGATATCACTATTTCTTACACTGCAGATACCGAATACTTTGAAAAGTTGCACAAATATCATAGGTCTGCTGATATATTGGTAGCAAGTGTCATTAGACCAAGGGATGAAAGAATTCCAGGACATATGTGTAGTGATGATTTCAGCAAACTAATTGCAGAAGTTTCCCCAAAATTAGCTATTATGACTCACTTGGGGATGAAAATGATTATCAACAATCCTGAAAGAGAAGCAGAACGTATTCAAGAAGAAACTGGAGTTAAGGTTTTAGCTGCTAGGGACGGTATGCATATAAACTTAGATCAGGTGATGGGTCAACAGCAGAGGTTAGATGACTACTAAAAAAGTAATCATCCCTATCACAACTTAAATACTAGTAATTGTAAATTAAGTATTATCGTATTGTATATTTTCCATGATTTCTTTGCCTCGATAGCTTAGTAGGTAGAGCGCGGGATTCGTAATCCCGAGGTCGCGGGTTCAATTCCCGCTCGAGGCTTAAAATATTTTTTGATCTTATTAGATAATAATGGCGTTTAATGAGATTATTTTCAAAAAAAGCTTTTTTAATTATTTTGCATTCCTATAAATGTGAACACTACTCTGTACAAATAATGTTAAAACTGAGTTGGTTTGATTTTAGTTATTTCCCGTATTGATTAACCATTTTTTTTTTTTAATGGTTACACTGGAATTTTTTTCATTCTTTTTTGGAGGGGTTCTGTCATAATTGCACCGACTAATAGTCCCAAAGCAATAGCAATAATGGTCATTACAAATAATGATATCTCGGCAACAGAAGTTAGATAATTTTGCCCAATAAAATCTGCTAAACCAATAAAACCAATTGAGCCCGGAGCTAAAAACCAAAATGCAGGATATAATGTCACAAAATGAGGAGTATGGTCATGGGATTCTATAGTTTTTGCGGAAATGGTCATGAATAATGCTCCTAAAAATCCCCCTAGAAGTCCTCCTGCCAGCATGTTTCCTAGTTGCTGCCCAATTAAAGCCACGTACAATACAAGTAAAATCCATAAAAAATCTTTTTTATAGACTGAAAGGAACAAGTACATACCAATGCCAAATATTAAAACTCCTAAATATGGTGCAGTGTATTCTAAGGCTGAAGTACTTTGGGCTAATAAGAATTCTTGCTGAGGAAACCCATTTATTTGAACCCCCATAATTAATCCAAATATTAAAAGAAAAAGGATTATAGTTCCATAAATTACTCTACTGGATCCAGATACCAGTTCTCCTCGGGCTAGTTCATATATCCCGGTGGTAAGGGTGACTCCTGGAAGGAAATAAATTAAAGATGGAATTAAAAGGCTGAAATTTCCCGTTATAATTCCTTGTTTTATCATGAAAAATAAAAGTGAAGAAACAATAAAAGCAGCAATCACGGGCATAACCATGGATAAGCGAGGATTGTTCTGACTGACTAAAATTAAAAGTCCTACAATTATGCTAAAAATACTACAAACCATTAATTGCTGATAACTGGGTTGTATTAATAGGCCTAATCCTAAAGATAGCAGAAAATAACCAAATATAATTCCCACTTTCCCAAAATGATGTTTACTTGCTCTTATTTGCTGTAACTTAAGCAGAGCTTCTTCAAAAGAAACTTCGTGATTTTCAACCTGATGGATTAATCTGTAAATCTCCGAAACCTGATTAAGGGGCAGTATTCCTGGTGATTGCACTGCTATGGTGATGGTTGAAGAATCTTCATCCCCTAATTTCAAAAGAAGCATGGTGGGAAACACTGAAACCTCAACGGGTACACCATGGGCATTAGCAATGTTTTCCAATATATCTTCAGTATCGGTAACTGAGCTTCCTGCAGCAATGAGGGATTTACTTAATTCTTTTAAGAATTTAAGCATCTTGGGTGGAATTTCATTATTCCTTGCAGTATTAATCATGGTCTTGTTTTAAAAATAAATTTTATAATTTAAGCGGATTAATAAACCCACTTCTAATTAAATGATCTACTATTACCATGGCAACAGCAGATTCAGCAACAGGAACCACTCTTGGACATATGCATGGGTCGTGGCGACCTTTTATCTGGATTTTGGCATCTTCCATCTTGGTTAAATCAACAGTCTTTTGAACCATCGAAATCGATGGAGTTGGTTTTACGGCCATGCGTATCATTATTGGCATACCATTGGACATACCGCCAAGAATACCTCCTGAAGTATTGGTAGTGGTCTTTATTTGGTCTTTTTCCATATAAAATTCATCATTTATACCATAACCTGTTGATTCAGCAACTTCAAATCCAAATCCTATTTCTACACCTTTAACTGAACCAATATTCATTAAAGCTCTAGATAGGTCCCCATCAAGTTTATCAAATACAGGTTCTCCCAGTCCGGCAGGTGCCCCAAGAACTATGGTTTCCACAATACCTCCCACAGAATCACCTTTAGATTTTGCTTCCAGTATTCTCTCTTCCATTTTTTTAGCAGCATCGGGATCAGCACATTTAACGGCATTTTTTTGTGAATATTCTTCAATTAAATTAATATTAACTTTATTGGCTTTTATTTTACCCACTTTGGTTACATGGGCCATTATTTTAATATTTAATTGATTTAAAAGTTTTTTAGCAACCGCACCACCAATAACATGCCCTATAGTGTTTCTACCACTTCCACGCCCACCTCCCCGGTGATCGTAATGCCCATAACGACTTATCCAGCAGTAATCGCCATGGCCGGGTCGAGGTTTGTTCTTTATATTATCATAAGCTGAAGAATCTGCATCTTTATTATAAACTATAGCTGCAATTGGTGTACCATCAGTTTTTCCTTCAAAGATTCCAGACAATATTTCGACTTGGTCTGATTCTCCCCGGGCAGTAGTAAGTTCACTGGTTCCAGGTTTTCGTTTGTTTAGTTCTATTTGAATATCTTCTTGACTTAGTTCCAGTCCTGCTGGACATCCATCTACCACAGCCCCTAGGGCTCGCCCGTGGCTTGAACCAAAGGTAGTGACAGCGAACATTTTGCCGGTGGTATTTCCTGCCATGAGTTCACATCCATTTAAAAATTTTATTATATTTTTTACTAATTATTATGATGCAAGTTAATTATCTAATCTAATTTTAATATTAAAACTTGATTTTATTAATATATTCATATAAAAAGTTGAGAAACTGAATCGTTCTCAATCCCGTGTTATTGCATATAATGCCTGGTTACATAGTTTATCTTTTTTAATCACGCTATTTTTCAATATACCCTCTAATTGAAATCTATTTTTTTCAAGAACTTTTCTTGATGCAATATTATTTTCAAAAGGCTTGGCGAATATTCTTTTAAGTTTTAACTCATTAAAACCATATTCGACCATACTTTTTACTGCAGAAGAGGTGATTCCTTTTCCCCAATACTTTTCCCCTAACCAGTATCCAATCTCTGCAGATATTTTTTCAATATCCTGACCTAAAATAAAACCTATTCCTCCAATGGCTTCATTATCAATTGTTATGGCAAAATTAAGTTTTGGTTTTTCTTTTTGCGCAATTTGGATCCACTGTATTCCATCTTGAATAGTGTAAGGGTTAGGAAAGATATCTCTTAAATTGAGGGCAATGAGCGGATTATTAGCATTTTTAACCATACTTTCTAAAAATATAGGGTTCCAACTTTTCAAAGTACAGTTCCTGCATTTCCTTATCATATTATTCCTTTTCATAATTTTAAATCAGATTAAATAATGTTATATACAGTAATTAATATTTGATTGAATAATATATAATTGATTAGTCTTTAAAGGTATGATAATTAAAAATTATAATTTGCTGATAAAATGTCACAATCTAAAAAAAAAGAACATATATTTGGAATATACCAACGATTATTTTCTCTTTACGGCCCACAGGGTTGGTGGCCTCTTATAAAACATGATGGTGAAAACCCTACAAAAAAGGGTTCAATCAGAGGATATCACCCTGGAAATTATGATTTACCCGAAAATGAAAATCAAATATTTGAGATAATTTTAGGGGCTATTTTAACTCAAAACACAGCCTGGACATCTGCGGAACAAGCAATTTTAAATTTAGATGCCTTAAATGCTATTGACCCTCAAAAAATACTCAGTATGGATGAAGTAATCCTAAAGAAATCTATTCGTTGTGCAGGTTTTTTAAATCAAAAAGCATCTTATATCAAGGAAATCTCCAAGTTTTTCTTGTCATTGGAGGGAGATATCCCCAATAGAAAAGAAATTTTACAGGTTAAAGGAGTAGGTAATGAAACTGCCGACTCAATTTTACTTTATGCATATAAACAACCAGAATTTGTTGTAGACGCTTATACTAAGAGAATATTTCATTATTTGGGGTTGATTGAATCAAATGCTAAATATGGGGATGTTAAAGAACTCTTTGAATCTAATTTGCCATTTGATATCTCAATTTTTCAGGAATACCATGCTCTCATTGTTGAACATGCAAAAAGACACTATCAAAAAAAACCTTATGGTGTGAATGATAATTTAAAATCCATAATATTAAAATAAAAAATGAATATTAATTATTATGGAAACCAACAAGATTCATCGTATTTCTCTATGAGGGATGTTTACTCCAACTTGACATTTGGGCCCTTTGTATAGGCATTGGTCGTAGTTAATCGTGCTTCATTAGATTTTGTATCTAAATCTGATTTATTTAATAGTTGGTTCATTTTTCCGGGAATAAATTATTTGCTTTTATTATTTGATTATATGGCCAAATAAGATCCAATGATACTTATTACTATTATTAAAGTACAGATTGCCACTATTTTTTTTAAATGTACTTAATTAATACCTTAAACTTTATATTATTTGCAATAAACTAAAATATTCTTTATAATATCAAAATTAACTATTTAATTCAAATTTCATCACAAATCCTCGCTCTAAGATAAGATATGTTATCTTGATTCATATTTAATTCAAAAATTCAAAAGACACCATAATACTAAATACATAAAAAAACCAAAAAAAGAACATTACCACTATCAAATTACAGGTGATCTAAAATGGAATTTCCTATTACTAGAATGCGCAGGATGAGAAAAAATCCTCAAATTAGAAATATTCTAAGAGAAACACGCCTCACACAAGAAAACTTCATTTATCCCATGTTTGTTAAAGAAGAATTAAAAGCAGGTAAAATTGAAGCTATTTCTACTATGCCTGGCCAGAATAGATATTCCTTGGAAGATGCCGTAAATGCGGCAAAAACCTTAGAAGAAAAAGGTTTAAAATCGATTCTATTATTTGGATTACCGGATAAAAAAGATGACATAGGATCATCTGCCTATGATAGTAGAGGGATTGTCCAGCAAGCAGTAACACGCCTTAAAGACGAAACGGACCTGGTTGTAATGACTGATGTATGTCTTTGTCAATATACACAACATGGCCATTGTGGAATTGTAGAAAATGGGGAAATTTTAAATGATGAAACTTTGGAACATCTGGCCCTTACAGCAGTAAGTCATGCTGAGGCAGGAGCAGATGTAGTGGCTCCCTCTGATATGATGGATGGTAGAGTTGAAGCTATACGGGAAATGTTGGATTTGAATGGGTTTGATGATACTATTATTTTATCTTATGCAGCTAAATATGCGTCTGCATTTTATGCCCCATTTAGAGATGCAGCATGTTCTGCTCCCTCATTTGGAGATAGAAAAACATACCAAATGGATCCAGCTAATGCAGTAGAAGCACTAAGGGAAGCAGAACTTGATTTAATGGAAGGCGCAGATATATTAATGGTAAAACCAGCTCTTGCTTATTTAGATATTATCAAAGCCATTAAAGAAGAATTTAAAGTTCCTACAGCTGCATACAATGTTAGTGGAGAATATTCCATGCTTAAGGCAGGTATAGATGCGGGTTATTTGACAGAAGATGCTATTTTTGAATCTTTACTTTCTATTAAAAGAGCAGGGGCTGATTTAATTATTTCCCATTTTGCTCCAGATTTTTTGGAAATGTTTTAAAAATAATCTTTAAATAATTTCATATTTTCTAATTCATAGACTATTAATTCAAATCATGAAATATACTCTATGTTGTATAATATTTCTATTCAATCATTTTCAAGAATTATAATTATAAATATAAAATAATCAGGTATGATTTACATGGATCCTAAATATATAGCCAAAGCAGCGCAAATTGCCTCAGTTTTAGAAGTAAGTGGGCACCCAAAACCCGGAAATGTGCACCGTACTCAGGATTTTGATGACATGGTTTTTGAAGACTTTCTGCTAAGTGGGGTTGTTATTGGAGATACCATGCGCAAAACTGCTAAAATGGGTAAAAAATATAATTTAGAAGAAGATTTTCATAAAATAAAAATAGGCAAATTAATATTAATAGCAGTAGAAGAAACTAACAAATGGGTGGCCAACAACACTAATCTGGGAATTATAATGCTTCTTACTCCTTTGTGTGCTGCTGCAGGTATGAGCAGTAATATAACAGAAGTCAGGGAAAATGTTCATCAAATAATGCTCAACACTACATCTCAAGACACAGTTGATCTTTATAAAGCTATTGCTCTAGCTGATGCAGGGGGTATGGGTGAGCGAGATGATTTAGATGTTACCAATGATGATTCTCACAAGGATATTCTTGAAAAAGATATAAACATGTTTAAAATATTAGAAATATCTGCTGAATGGGACTTATTGGCGAAAGAATTAACCACTAAAATGCCAGTAACCTTTGAAACTGGATTTCCCCTATTTAAAAAAACTAAAATTGACCATGGGATTAATTCAGCCACAGTAAGTGTTTTTTTAACAATATTGTCCAATTTTCCAGATACTTTAATTTCTCGAAAATATGGGCTTGAGAAAGCACAGGAAGTTTCAAGAAAAGCCAATAATATATTAGATAAAGGTGGAATATTAAGTGAAGAGGGGCAATTGGCACTGGAAAACTTTGATCAGATAATGATGAAAAATAAATTGAATCCTGGAACCACGGCAGATTTAACTGCTTCTTCCATAATGGTGTCGTTGCTTGATGAATATCTAAAATAGAATGATATTGATACTGATTACATTTAATTAATCACAAAATCATTGGAGTGGAACAATGACAAAAGATATTAACAGAATCATTGACGAGTTACACATTTACGAAAAAAAAGTCCTAAATGCCTTTGAACAATTGGGGTCTAGGTTATCTCCAGAGGAGGTTGTTGAATCTCAAAAAATGGATATTAAAGCAGTAATGAGTGCTGCGGGCTCACTGGAATCTAAGGGCCTGATAACCGTTGATAAAAAAGTGGATGAAGTTATCAGCTTAAGCAGTGTTGGTAAATTATATGCTGAGCAAGGACTACCTGAGCGAAGGATGCTTAAAGTATTAAGTGAAAATGATGCGCTGCCAATGGGTGAAATAACCAAAAAAGCCAGCCTAGATAAATCTGAATCTAAAATTGCCATTGGATGGTTGATGAAAAAAAGATGGGCTGTTATTGATAAAGGTACTGTAAAAATTACTGAAGATGGTAAAAAAGCTATTGGAAAAGGCGAGGATGATGAGCTTTTACTGGATAAGCTCCTTGAAACTCAAAAAATGATGCTTTTTAACCCATCTAAACTAGTTCAAAGAGGCTATGATCTTTTAGTAAAAAGAAAAGGATTAATTGATGTTAAAAAAACCACCCAACATACTCTGGTGATAACTGAAAAAGGTATGGAAATATTAGAAGTAGGGATAGATCTTGTAGATGCTGCAACTCAATTAACTCATTCCCAATTAAAAACAGGGGAATGGAAAAGTCTTCAATATAGAGGATACGATATTCAGGCAGAATACCCTGAATTTTATCCCGGTAAAATGCATCCATTAAGACGTATAGTCGAAGAAATCAGGGATATTTTTCTTAATTTAGGATTTACAGAATCAAGAGGGCCAATTTTAGAGTCTGCTTTTTGGAACTTCGATTGCTTGTTTCAACCTCAAGATCATGCTGCTCGTGAAATGCAAGATACTTTCTATATCAAAAATCCACAACACACAAAACTTCCCGAAACTGACTTAGTAACTAAGGTAGGTCAAGCCCATGAAAATGGTGGTAAAACAGGCTCTGAAGGATGGGGCTATATATGGGATGAAGATGTCGCTCGCCAATCCGTGCTTAGAACTCACACTACTGGTGTATCAGCTAGATTTTTATCTGAAAACCAGCCACCACTGAAAATGTTTTCTGTGGGAAGAGTATTTAGAAGAGAAACCATTACTTATAAACACTTACCTGAATTCCATCAAGTGGAGGGTATTGTTGCTGGTGATGAAGTCAATTTTAGAAACTTACTGGGAATTTTAAAAGAATTTTACAAAAAATTAGGCTTCGAGGTAAGATTTAGACCGGCATACTTCCCTTATACTTATCTATCTACTGAGTGTGAAATATATCTTCCAGAAAAGGAAAGTTGGATCGAGCTTGGTGGCGCTGGAATGTTCCGTCCAGAAGTTTTAGAACCTCTTGGTGTTGAAACTCCTGTCGCAGCTTTTGGTTTAGGTATTGAAAGACTTGCTATGATTCGATTGGGAATAAAAGATATTCGTATGTTATATAAGAGTGATATTGGATGGTTAAGAAAGCTGCCAATAACTCAAGGTGTCGATTTAACTGATTGATTAATCACAAAAAATTCTTTTTTCTTTTTAATTATATAATTAATAAAAATAGGCAGATATAAGATTAAATCTGATTTAAAACTTCAAAATATTCTCCATTATTATGAGATATTTTTTTTAAAAGTCCTTTATTTTCTAATGATACCAGAATATGGTACATTCTGAAAGTACTTACTTTAAGAGTTCCATAGAGAAGATTACCTTCTAATTGATATCGAGATACTAGATTATTTTCGTCTTGAAGAGTTTTAATAATATTAAGAGCTTCAACTTCCATCTGGTCGAGTTCTGCTGTTTTCACTTCTTTTCTGGTGCCTACCACTGAAATTTCTTTTTTAGAGGTTAAAGCTTTGAGTTTACCACTGATTTTGATAATAAGTTTTTTTCTCTCTAAATCTTCTAATACTTCTTTGAAGTCGTGTTCGGTTAAGTCCAGATCCATTTTTAGAATATTTTCAGATATTCCTTCATCATATTCTAATTGTAAATATTTGATTTGTTTATAAACCTTATTTTCCTTTTTAGTGATGGTAATCATCTTGGCACCGTATTTAGATGTTTTAAAAAAATATTAAATACTATAAATATTATTTTTATAAATTCAAAATAAAAAAATATAATGGATTGAAAAAGATTATTTAGTCTGTAGGCACTAACAACTCAGCTGCAACTAATCTGCAAATGTCAGTTTTAGTTATAACGCCACGGGGTTCTTCATTTTCAAGCACTAAAAGCCCTGATATGTCTGCACGGAGCATTAGATTAGCAGCGTCCTCAATAGAGTCATCTGCAGATATTGAAATAACATCTTCTACCATAATATCTGCTATGGTAACTCCTTCAGTTTCTTGTGGGCCGGGTTTTATAGTTCCTAAAACTCCTATAAGGTCAGTATAAGATACTACGCCCAGGGGATTTTCATCTTCATCCAGGACAAAAAGTCTTCTGACTCCATGTTTATACATCTTTTCAAATGCTTCTAATGGTAGGGTGTAAGGACTTATAGTAATAACTTCGTGGTTCATAGCTTCTTTAACCTTCATTTTATCCCCTCTATAATTTAATTAGTATTTAATGAACCTTTTATATTTTAGCTTTTTTCATGCCAGCCACATTTTAATTATTAAAATTAATTAATAATATGATGAATTTGTTTTAGTACGCTTGTTATGCTTTTTAATAATCTATTTACTGTGGAATAGACATATTGGATGATTATTTATTTAAATAATTATTTCACAGGCATATCTCATATTTTTTATTGATGGATGGATATCTAGTGATTTGAAATATCCTATTTTTTGATAGTAAATTATTTATATTGTGATTAAATAGTCTCATTAATATTAATTAGTTGTTTTCGGAGAACAATATTGTCCTAGAAAAAAACTATAAATATTATGAAAGATTAATATTATAATAATCTATGGAGGAACATTATGATGAGAATTAGTATGTCACTACCCAAAAAGCTGCTAAACGAGTTTGATGAAGTATTAAAAGATAGAGGTTATCAATCCCGATCAAAAGGTATACGAGATGCACTTAAAGATTATATAGTCAGATATCAATGGATGAATGAAATGGAAGGTGAAAGGATTGGTATTATTGCAGTAATATACGACCATCACTACACCGGAGTTATGGAAGATCTGGCTGATATTCAACACGAATATCGGGACTTTATCAATGCAGTAATGCATGTTCATATGACTGATAAATACTGTTTAGAAGTTGTTGTAGTAAAAGGAGATGTAGGACACATCAGAAATTTAACTGAGAAAATGATGCGGTTAAAAGGTGTAGAACACGTTCGATTAACCAGTACTGCTACAGGACAACACCTTGACCACGATTAAAAAGTTGATTCATGTTCAACTATCAATAATTTTTTAAAAATTTATAAATGAAATTCATAGTTACCCCCTATCATAATCACTTATTAAAAGATTATGATAGATTATCTGCTTTTCATGAAGCAATAATTTCAAAAAGCAGGGGTTTAGTATATGATATAGGTGCTGGGAGTGGAATACTTTCTTTTTTTGCAGCACCCCATTCTAATTTTATTTTTGCATTTGAAAAAAATTTTAAATCATCAACCTGCGCCCAAAAAAATCTTGAACAATTTCCTCATATTCAAGTAATAAATACTGATGTTTTAGAGTATAAATTCACAGAAAAAGCCGATTTAATAATTTGTGAAATGCTAGATACGGCTTTAATTGACGAAGAACAGGTCCCGGTTTTAAATAAAGCTTTAAAATACCTTAAAGATAATGGGGATATTATTCCCTGTGGTGTTATAAATGGAGCAGAACTGGTATTTATGAAATCACCTAGACTTTCTTATCAAGATGTGGACACACCTGAATTTCTAGATTATCAAGTGAAGGGCCCCTTGATTGTTTACAATAAAATTAATTTTAATAGGGAGATAAATGAAAAGGTAAACATAGACTTAGAATTGACTGTAAATATCCAGGGGATGGTGAATGCTATAAAAATTACTACCTTCACGCTTCTTACTCCAGATATTATTTGTGGACCTACACCCATGCTTAACCCTCCTCTTTTTATACCTATAGGTGAATTATATCTGGATGAAGGAGATGAAATTAAAATTAATCTTTCTTATACTATGGGTGGTGGTTTAGATACCATTAGAACAAAAATTAAAAGATTTTCTTAAAAATAGAAAAAAAGTAGTTATCTTAACAATTGGCAATGAGTTAAGGGGTGATGATGGTTTAGGCCCTTTTTTGGCAAAAAAATTATCTGTTATTTTTCAAGGGAACAACAAAGTATCTATAATTGACGGCGGTGTTGTGCCTGAAAATTTCACAGGGACTATTCGTAAAAAAGATCCTACTCATTTAATACTAATTGATGCTGTAGAAATGAGCGAATTTCCAGGATATATTCGGATTATTGGGACTGATGAAATTGCTAATTACAATATATCTACTCATGCCATGCCACTTTCATTTTTAATTAAATATTTACAATCTACTATTGAAAGTGATATGAAAATCATATTAATTGGTATTCAACCTAAAGAAATGAATATGGTTGCAGATATTTCAAAAGAAGTAAAAAATAGTATTGAAAAGTTAATGGAGTTATTTAAAACTCAACTGGATTTTTGAATAACATTAGTAACTCATTAATCATTTCCATTGGTATTGTAATTAAGCAAATTGTTGTTGTAGTAGTACTGAAGATCAGATGCATGCATTAACTCGAAATTTTTATAAGGGTTGTTAAGATAAGGGAAGATAGCTCCTGTGATTAAATAATAATAAGCACCAATTCTACCATATTCGTGGCTTAAAAGTAGATAATATAATGGAAATCCGCAGCCCTGATTTATGATAGGGGTTCCACCTCTTACTGTGCCGTGATAAAATAGAACTCTTTTTCCGACTTGACCATTTTGTTTTGCTTTTTTGTCTAGATAATTTAAAGCATCATCCAGGTTGTTAAAAACAATGCCATCGGACACATAATTGTATCTATCCTCTGACAAACCAAATAGGAATCCATTGACAATATCCCCAATGTCTAAGTACGGTTGATACCCTCTTTCTTTATCGATAAATCCAAGTTCCAGAATGTAAACATCACCTTCATGATAACAGGGATATCCTGAAGTATGTCCTGCAGTGTGCACGACAAGCGCTGTATTAGAACCCTGTTTTTTTGTATAGCTTGCTACGAGTTCTGAATGTGGGTTACCTTTATACATATCTGGATTTTTTAGTTTTACAAAGCCTGCTCTTCCTGCAGGATCGTATTGGCTCATCCCATTAACTAAAACTAAATAAGAACCAAATAATAATAGTATTAATAAGAGTATGGTTTTTCCTTTCATTAATAAATCCTCACAATAAGGTTACACCCTAAAATTGAAACTTTATAATCAATTTTTATCCATATTTGAATGATATTATTTTTAAGTATCAGCTTTTTTAATAATTCAATTAATTGGTTTTAAATCTTTTGTTTTACATACTAAAATTTAATTAGTGGTTTGGTTTAGTCATAATTACTAGATTTTTTAAATCTATTCAATCAAAGATTATTAATATTATTGTATTTATGATAAAATCCTGTATTTTATTAAAAAAATAAAGATTGCAGAATAGCTGCCTCATTT